>CAZYKN010000095.1:5425-7112 GCA_964648135.1 uncultured Flavobacteriaceae bacterium | reverse complement strand
TTACTTTTACTTTCAAAATAATTGTTTTAAAAAAACAAAGATAGGAAAGTTTCATTTTTAGTGATTTAAAATTGCGTTAAAAAGATATTAAAATGTAGATAATGGATGGTAATAATCATATAAATTAAGTATGATGCTTATAAAATAGGATATAAAATAAATTGCTAAGACTCTTCCTCGTTCCTCGTCTGAGTGACAGAGTTTATAAAAATGAAATCTCGGTTGAGTGATAATTTTTATTAAAATAATAAACTTGTCTAAGATACAAAATGTACAATCTGATTAGAGAGATTCATGAGGAACTTGATAGGTCTAATAAAATGAATTGCTAAGACTCTTCCTCGTTCCTCGTCTGAGTGACAGAATTTATTAAAAATGAGAATCTCGTCTGAGTGATAATTTTTATTAAAATAATAAACTTGTCTAAGATACAAAATGTACAATCTGATTAGAGAGATTCATGAGGAACTTGATAGGTCTAATAAAATGAATTGCTAAGACTCTTCCTCGTTCCTCGTCTGAGTGACAGAGTTTGTTAAAAATGAGAATCTCGGTTGAGTGACAGAATTTATGAAAATGAAATCTCGGTTGAGTGATAATTGCTATTTAAACGCAGAGAAATCCATTTTTAATGAAAAAACATTAGAATACAAAGTACCACTTGCTCCTCCAATATTAGATAATGCGTAATCTATTTGAATTCCGTTATACTTAAAACCAACACCAAAATTAGGTTCAACCGAAAAGGATGTAGTATTATCAAAATTAAGCTGATTTTGAAAATTGTTTGCACCAACACGCAAATAAATCATATCATCATAAGCTAATTGTGCTCCAATGGCAGGATCTATACTCACAAAATCGGTTGCTAAAAGGTCGTTTGTTTTTAAGAAACGCATATTTAAATCAATTGCTGTTAAGAGTTTGTAATCGTGTCCAAATTCAAATACTCTAGAAATGCCAAATTGCGCTTTAGGCTTAGTAAGCTCTAAGGTTTCTGGTTCTTCTTGATTTTGTCCTGGAACTGCATTACTGATGGCGTTAAAAGTATCAGAATCTATATTCCAAGCATTGAATGTTGTGGTAATATCACGTAACATTAATCCAAATTTATATTTATTGGTTTGATATTGCAAACCTGCATCTAAACCAAAACCCCAAGAACTGGCAAATTCTCCAATACGTCTATAAACCACTTTTGCATTCATTCCAAAATCGAAGTTTTTTAATAAATGATGCTTAGCATAACCTACATGCAAAGCCATATCAGACGCATTAAATAAACTCACTCTATTAAAATCAATATTTCCTTGACTATCTATTAATTGTGTCGTATTTAATATATCATCCACTGAAAAGCGAATAAATGAAAAAGCAATCGTACTCTCCTTATCAATAGGTTTTGCAAAAGCAGCATAATCGTATTTTGCAATTCCTTGAAAATATTCTGTGTGCATGATAGCTGCTTGTGTTTCTTCAACATTTACTAAACCAGCAGGATTCCAATAAATAGCATTTACATCGTTAGTAGTTGAAGCTACGGCTTTACCCATTCCAAAAGAAGCAGCATCTACACCAATATTTAAAAATTCATTGGAGTAATTACGCACCGTTTGTGAAAAGAGTAGTTGAGAGCTTAGTAATAATAGTATGCTTATTTTTCTCATTTGTTTTGTTAGTTTTCAGT
>CAZYKN010000095.1:4137-5325 GCA_964648135.1 uncultured Flavobacteriaceae bacterium | reverse complement strand
GAGCTTAGTAATAATAGTATGCTTATTTTTCTCATTTGTTTTGTTAGTTTTCAGTTTTCAGTTCTCAGTTTTCAGTTTTCAGTTCTCAGTATTCAGTTCTCGGTCTTCGGTCTTCCGTCTTCGGTCTTCCGTCTTCCGTCTTCGGTCTTCCATCTTACCTCTTAAAAACTCCCATTTTATTAAAATATTGTACAAAACATCAATTTAACTATTTTCTTGAATAAAAGCTAAAATTTTATCTTCTAGCCATCGTTGTTTACTTAATATAAATCCGTTTACAAAGCCAATGTGTCCACCATATTGTGTTTGCAAAAAGGTAAAATTATCATTGTTTTTTGCTTCTTTTACAGGATGACATTCTTCGTTTAAAAACGGATCATCTTTTGAAGAAATTAGCAAGGTTGGCAATGTTGTTTTTGTAATAAATTGTTTACAACTTGACTGTGTCCAATAGTCTTTTGCATTTTTAAAACCGTGAATTGGAGCAGTTACCAAATCATCAAATTCATAAAAATTAGTTGCTTTTTTAATTTTATTTGTATCTAAATTTACTTTTGGAAATTGTTTTGCTTTGTAAAGTGCTTTTTGTTTTAATGTTTTTAAAAATCCGTTCCTATAGATTTTATTTTCTTTTTTTGAAATGGCTTCAACAGAGCCTTCTAAATCACACGGAACAGAAACTCCAACTGCTAATTTTACTATTTTTGGCATCTTTTGTGCGTATTCTCCCATAAATTTAAGCGTTAGATTTCCTCCTAAACTGTAACCTATAATAAATATTTTAGTATAATTATAATGTTGTTCTAAAAACTGAATAATTTCAAATAAATCTTCGGTTTTACCACTGTGATACGAACTAAGCAATCTATTAGGTTCTCCACTACAACTTCGCATGTTAAAAGCTACTACATCAATTTTATTTTGGTTAAGTGTTTGAGTGATGTTTTTAATATAATTAGAATTGGAACTCCCTTCCAAACCATGAATTGCAATAGCTATCTTGTCTGATTGAACGCTTGAAAAATCTAAATCAATAAAATCATTATCTTTAGTTTCCATTCGTTTTCTAACAAAATTAACTTTGGTATTAGAAAACAAAAAACGATAAAGCGTATTGATGTGCTTGTTTCTTAATATGAAATTTGGTTTAAAAGATGTGTTTTTTATATATGGCATGAATTGGAAGTT
>CAZYKN010000095.1:1329-4037 GCA_964648135.1 uncultured Flavobacteriaceae bacterium | reverse complement strand
AACTATGAAGCACAATGCACACAAAACCTGCTATGAGGCATAAGTAAAATGCGCATTAAAGGTATTTGACTGTTGCATTTTGCACATCGTCCAAAATCTTTATCATCTACATTTTGTAGTGCAATTTGCATGGCTTTAAGTTTGTTTTTAGCTTTTCGTAAAGCATTTTCATTGATTGATTTATTATTAATTGCATCCATTCTACTAATCCTTCCAATAGCACAATCTGGTGCTATTGGCTTTGTTAATTCCTCTAAATCGGTGATTTTTAGTTGTACTTTTTCAATTTCTTGATGTATTTTTAACTTGATTTCAGCTTTATTCAATTCCATTACTTAAATATTAAAAATTTCTTTGGAATTGGCAGTCGTTATCTTTGCTATTTCCTCTAAAGAAACTTGATAAATAGTTGCCAATTTTTCAGCTACATTTACTAAATAACTACTCTCATTGCGTTTTCCTCTATAAGGAGTTGGCGCAAGATAAGGCGAATCAGTTTCTAAAACGATATTTTGCAACGGAATTTCATTTAAAAATCGGTCTATTTTTCCGTTTTTAAAGGTTACTACTCCTCCAATTCCCAATTTCATATTGTACGAAATTGCTTTTCTAGCCTGTTCTAAATTTCCTGTAAAGCAATGAAAAATTCCGTAAAGTTTCTCATCTTTCATTTCTTCGAGCACTTCAAAAACCTCATCAAAAGCATCTCTACAATGGATAACAATAGGTAAATTCTTTTCTTTTGCCCATAAAATTTGCTGTTTAAATGCTTCTTGCTGTTGTTTTACAAAGGTTTTATCCCAATATAAATCCATTCCTATTTCTCCAACAGCATAAAAATTACGCTTGTCTAACCATTGTTTAACATGTTGAAGTTCTTCTTTATAATTTTCTTTTACATGTGTTGGATGCAAACCCATCATTAAAAAAATTTCTTTAGGAAACTGTTTTTCTAAAGAAAACATGGCTTGAGTTGTTTGGGAATCAATCGCTGGAATAAAAAAACGAGAAATACCTAAATCAATTGCTCTTTGGATAGCTTCTACTCTGTCTTCATCAAATTGTTCTGCGTAAAGATGTGTATGTGTATCAGTTAAAATCATTGTTTTTTTTGCAAAAATAGTTTATTTTAGATTATTCAAATTCCATTTTAAATTTTTATCGTATAACAGATTTCCGTTTTCAACACGCAAAGGAGAATCAATATTATTTGTAAATAAACTGCCTGTTCCCAAACCTTGCGGAATGGTTGTTCCCAAACTAAAAGTGTATTGTGCAATAGCATTTAAACCAATATTACTTTCAAGTGCCGAGGTAATCCACCAATCAATTTGTTGCTTTTTCGCAAGAGCAATCCATTCATTAGAACCTTGAATTCCGCCTATTAAACTTGGCTTTAAAATGATGTATTGTGGTTTAATATTTTCTAAAACTTGTTGTTTTTCTGTTCTCGTAAAAACACCTATAAGCTCTTCATCTAAAGCAATATCTAAAGGCGATAATTCGCATAATTTAGCCATTTCTTGCCATTGTTTTGGTTTGATGGGTTGCTCAATAGAATGCAGTTCTAAATCTGCTAAATACTTTAATTTATCTAAGGCTTCTTCTGGTTTAAAACCTCCGTTTGCATCTACTCTTAACGTAATATCATTTACAGAAAAATCCTTTCTGATAGATTGTAATAATTTGTATTCTGTATTAAAATCTATCGCTCCAATTTTAAGTTTTATGGTTGTAAAACCTGCTTTTAATTTTTCTTCAATTTGTTTTTTCATGAAGAGCTCCGTTCCCATCCAAACTAAACCATTGATGTTTATTTGTGATTTTCCTTTGGTGAAATCTGACGGAAACAATTCAAATTTATCAGTACTTTTTAAAGATAAAAAGGCTTGTTCTAATCCAAATTGAATAGACGGAAACTCAATGAGTTCTAATAATAAATTCTCTAAAGGCAAGTGAATATTTGCACATAACCATTGTAATTTTTCTTCGTAATTTGGAACATCATCTGCACTTAAACCTCTAAAAATGGCACACTCTCCAATGCCTATTTGGTCTTTATCTTCAACAAATAGAAAAAAGGTTTCTTTAGTATGCAAAACTCCTCTTGAAGTGCCACTTGCTTGTTTAAAGTTTAAAAGGTATTTTTTATAGTGTGCTTTCATGTATTTAATTGAATTATTGAAGTGATTAAAACTTGGTGAATTTAAAACATTTTAAATTGTTATTGTCTGATAAAAGGCTCGATATCATTTCGCTATAAGATAATAAGACACATAACTGATTGTAATATTTTATATGAATGTAATAGCGGATTTCAAATATGTATGGCTTATGCAATGGAATTTTCAATGATTTGTATTTCTTCCTCTGTTAATTCATATAGTTTATAAACCATTTTGTCTATTTCTTTATCTATTTTATCAATTTGAGCTTTTAGGATTTGGATTGCTGCTTTTTTGGTTTCAAATACCTCCATCCAGTCCATTTCGTCTAGTTTGGTTAGCCTTGCTATTGGAGTTCGTTCTGCTTTTACTCTTTCTTTGTTTTCTTTTTCCGCAAGGGACTTAAGTCCCTTGTATTTGTTGAGCTCTTTTATAAATTCCCCAAAGTCTAACTCGTGCCAGTTTTGTAGTTTTTTGCTGAGTTTTTGGATGCTGAATTGGGATTTTAAGTAGGTTTGAAATCTGGTTGTGTTTTTTTGAAAA
>CAZYKN010000095.1:0-1229 GCA_964648135.1 uncultured Flavobacteriaceae bacterium | reverse complement strand
TTTGGCTTTTCAAAAGCATCTATATAAGCACAGTTCCTTAAATTAAATGGTGTTTTTCCTTTATCTCCTCTTTTGCTTAATTGTGGTTCAAATTGCAATAGATGCTCTTTTATAGCAGGATATTCATCTACATTTATTCTTTCTACATCTTTATAGCCATTGTGAGTATTTATTAAATATAAATCTTGATAATCTATAGTATATCGTTTTATATCTCGACCTCTTAATACTGGTTTTAGTATCTCAGCACTTTTTGGGTCTTTTTGTATTAACTCGTCTTTTTTATTTTTATCAATAATGAAAGCGTCATTTATTCCTGTTTTAATACCATATTTTATTTCAATATTCCAATCTTTAAGCGGTGTACCTAATTTTTCAATTTTAAGTTTTATGTTTTGTGCTGCTTTTGAACTTATTGTCCATACATCATCATCTTTTGGATTAATAGCCACAAACTGATTGTGATATACTAAAAAATCTTGGACATTTGTTTCATTACTAATATCTAGACTTGGTATTATAAAGTTTTTTGTTTTCTCTTTTTTCAAAAGAATAATATTACTATCTACAACTGCTCCTTCAAAAATACCTGCACCTAAATCTAGTAATTGATACGGTGTTGTATTTTCATAAAAGTATTTCCTTAAACTTTTACCATAATTTGCTCTCATCCATTTATTTGAAGTAATAAAACCTAAAAGTCCATTATTTTTAAGTAATTCGACACCTAATTCATAAAACAGACAATATAAATCTCCTGTACTTTCATAAGTTTTGAAACTCATTTGTTTTATTTGAGCTGAAACTTCTTTCATCTTTTGTAATTGTACATAAGGCGGATTACCAATCACAACATCAAAACCGCCAAAATATTCCTTTTTGCTTGTGGCGGTAATATAATCGGTACACATATTCTGTATGATTAATTTTATTTTATTACTATGTGCTGGTAGTTCGTGTTTGCTTCTGTTTTTCTGTATGTAATTTAGTGTGTTGTTTAGTTGTTCTTGACTTGTAACTTCTTTTGGCGCACTATATTTTTGTTGCCATAGTGGTTTTTTGTTTTCTTTTTCCTTTTCCTTTTCCGCAAGGGACTTAAGTCCCTTGTAATGTTTCTCTTTGTGTTGTTCTTTCGCAAGGGGCTTAAGCCCCTTGTAATCTTCCTTGTATTCTTCCTTGTGTTGTTCTTTCGCAAGGGACTTAAGTCCCTTGTATTGTTTTCTCTTGTG
>CAZYKN010000094.1:0-7128 GCA_964648135.1 uncultured Flavobacteriaceae bacterium | reverse complement strand
TGTATATTTGTGATAAGAAATTGAAAATTGTCCGATTAATAGGGGGTTAGACCAATTGTTTATGCTACTGTTTATTTTTGTACTCTCTACAACCATTTATGATTTATTAATTTATGGAGAGTTTAAGTCTCTACTTAATATTAAATTTTATGAATAAAACATTAAGAATAGTATTGACATTTGTTATACCAGCAATAATAGCGTTTTTATTTTGGGTAATTGTTGCAGATAATTTTTTTGTAATGATTGGGTTAGGAATACCTATTGGAATAGGAACAGGTCTTTTGTTTTCTATTGTCGATTATTTTTTTATTAGTAAGCTTAAAATTAAGTATAAACTTTTAGTACGATTTTTTTTAATGGTGTTAGTTTTTATGTTGGTTACAGTTATATATCTTTTAATTGAATATGGAGAAGTAATAGCACCTTTAATAAGATTTTTAAAACAAATAAATTAAGACCGTTGCAATGTGAGTTAGATGGAATTATTCATAGGTTTTCGTTATAAAAAGTCAGAATGTCAATAGAATTGGGAAGCGTAAAAGTTTTTTAGTGAAGGAAACCTAACGAAGTGGCTCACGAAAACAAATATAAAAAGAATGAGTAATTATAGCCCAATTTTGAGCTGAATAAATTTCGGGCATTTTCAATTATAGCAGTTAGTTTGGCTTTGTAATAGAAAATTAGTGTATAATTGGGTTACATTCTATTTTGATTTTTAATTTTTATAAAACATTGATATTAATATAGTTAATGTAAACTATTATAATAAATTAATGTAAAAAAGGCTGCTTTTTAAGACAGCCTTTTATTCAAAATATTTATTTAAAACATTTTATTATTGTTGTTCATATTCCGCATCCCAATCATTTCCATCATCTCCTTTTTGACCATCCATTTTAATCATAAAGTTTTTGGCAGGAAAGTATGGTTTCATATGAATATCTAAGAATACACGATCTTTTTGTTTTGGGTCTTGTTCAAAACGTTTAATAGAAAAATCTTCAATTAATTTATCTGGTCCTGTAATACCATCTAAAAATCTAACAATTTGTCCCATTAATTCTTTTCGTGTTTTTGCATTAAAGTTTTCAAAGGCACGTCTATTTAAGAAGTCCATTAAAACTTTAGTTACATAATCAAATACTCTTACAACAGAATAGGTTTGTAACCCTAAGTTGTCGCCATTAAAAAGTGTTTTTGCAGAGAAAGCCATTACTTTCCCGTATTCATTTACCATAGGCACAAGACCTAATTTTTCTAACTGAGCGATTTCACTTTTTTTCAAATCAAATCGTACACCATCAATTTCATTAATACCACCAAATTTCTTACCAGCAGTAACTTGAGACATTAAAGTATTGTATATTTTACCGGCAAGTGCTCCTGAGGGTGGTACAAATAAGTCTTCTTCTTCACCAACAGCATCTACTTTTCCACGCCCAACAAGCCAGTTACAAGACATAATTACATTAGATCTGTATTTATCTCCACCTGTTAAATTAGCAGCTTCGAACATTTCCATTACATCATCCGGTTCATCTAAATGTTCAAAATCAGTAATTAGCATTACTTTATTTTCGTGTGCTATTTTAGCCCATTTTTCTACTACTTTATTAGAGCCTAAGTAACCTGGTATTACAAGTAAACCATAGTTTTCTCTTAAATCTAATCTGTCATAAGTAGATGTGAGTTCTTCAGCAACAGCATCAATAAAACGAGTATTATCTAAATCTTTTACTTGGTCTAATTCTGCATTAAGAATAGAGATGTTTTTTAATTTATCAGATTCAGTATTTTTATAAAATAAAGCCATTGATCTGTATGATTTTTCTAAATCCCTAGTAGCTTTTAAAGCAGTTCCTAAATTTTTTGTTAAGGAAGCAGCGGCTTTTTCGTGTTTTTCTTCTGAGAGATTAACCATATCAGCAATACTGTCTGATGATGATAACACTTCAGACCAAATATTCAGTACTTTTTTTAACGTTTCTCTTTCTTCTTTTTTCGAATTATCTGATAAGAAAATTCTCTTTCTAGCTTTACGTTCAGGGTTCATGTTTTGAACACCTTCAATACAAGCTTCCAATAAATCAAAACCACCAAATTTATCTAATTTTTGACTATTATCTTTAAGGTGTTGTGATGGATTTTCTACTGGAGAAAAACCGCCTTTTTGTTTTTTAGACATTAATCCCATAATTTATCTTTTTTCTTCAATTTCAGTTAATAGAGCACGAATAGATTCTAATAAAGCTTGTTTTGCCTCTGTATCTGTTAGAGCAGCTTTTAGAATTTTATTTGTCTTTAATTGTTTTATAATTTTAACATATTGGTCTTTTTCGGTACTCAATCCTTTAAGAAATGAACTTTGTCTTGTAATTCCTTTATCTCCAAAATCTCCCAAGTTATTAAAAGTTAATTTTTCTTTTTTTAGAACGCCCTCGCTATCTTCAAAATCAACCTCAACTTGCGGTTTGTAGTGTTCAAAAACATCATCAATTGTTTTTAAACCTTTTACAACTTGCGGCTTAATTGGTTGATCTTGTGTAAGTTTCTCTATTAGTAGGGTTCTATTTTGTGGTATTTCTTGCAAGGCTTCATTTGCATCAGTTTTTACCTCTGTACCACCTATTCCATAAGTATCGCTCATTTTTTTGGTTTTAATTGTTAAAATTTGCTAAATATATATATTTTTTTTCATTAAAACAAAAAATTTTAATATTTCCACACTATTTTGTTGTTTTTATCTAATTCTAAATTAACGACAGCTCCTTTTTTTATCTTTTCTGAGATAATCATTTTAGATAATGGAGATCTTAAATCGTTTCTAATAACACCTCTTAAAGGTCTTGCTCCGTATTTTGGTGTAAATCCTTTTTTAGCTAGATATGAAATTGCTTTTTCAGATATATTTAATGTTATTTCTTGTTTTTTTAATGCTTTTAATAATCCCTTTAGTTGAATTTTAAATATTTTATCAACTATTTTCTCTGTAATTGGTGAGAATGGAATTATTTCAGTTAGCCTTCCTAAAAATTCCGGTCTAAAATATGCTCCCATCATTTCTAGCAAATCACTTGATTTGGGTATTTCACCTTTGGTAAAGGTATCTACAATATGATCACTTCCAATATTAGAAGTAAATAATATAACTGCATTAGAAAAATCTCCTTCTTTTCCTAATCGGTCATTCAATTTTCCTTCATCTAAAATTTGAAGAAAAATATCAAACACAGAAGGGTGTGCTTTTTCTATTTCATCAAAAAGGACAATTGAGTATGGGTTTTGTCGTATTTTGTTCACTAATAGTCCTCCTTCTTCATAACCAACATATCCAGGAGGTGCTCCGTATAATAAAGCAGCGGAATGTTCTTCTTTAAATTCTGACATATCAAAACGGATAATTGCATTTTCATCTTGAAATAAAAATTCAGCTAAAGTTTTGGCAAGCTCTGTCTTACCTGTTCCTGTAGGACCGGAAAAGAAAAAGGAACCAATAGGCAAACCTGGTTTACTCAATCCGGATCTAGATTCTAATACAGCTGAAGTAATTACACTAATGGCGTGGTCTTGACCAATTACGCGTTTTTGTAACTGTTCTTCCATATTTAATAAACGTTCTTTTTCATCTGCTTGTAATTTTCCTGTTGGAATTCCGGTTTTATTTGCTATAGTTGAAGCTACATCATTCTTAGTAATTTCTTTTTTATCTTTACTGGCAATTTTTTCTAAATTACCTAATATTTTTTCTAATGCGGTAAAGCCTTTTTTTGAAGTAGTTATTTTTTCTAAATGATTTTCTTTTCCTAATTGATCAAAAAGTAAGTAACTCAATTTATTTTTAATATATAAATATAACCATGTTTGTTCTTTTAAAAGGTCTTCTTCTTTTAATTTTTTATTTTTCTTGAGTGTTGCTAACTTGTGTTTTAAGTCTTTAATTTCTGCTAAAGAAGTTTCAACCATATACTTGGCAGCAGACATTGTTCTGTCTATTAAATCAATAGCCGAATCCGGAAGACTACGCTCTTTGTTGTATCGTTTTGCCAGACGAATAGCTTCTTTAATGGTTTCTTTATTTACTTTTAAATTATGATGATCTGTGTAGTAAGATATAGTATTATCTATCATTCTAAACGCTTCATCTTCAGTAGGTTCTGTTAGTTTTATGATTTCAAATTGTCTTGCCAATCCTTGATCAGTTTCTATATGTTTTCTAAATGAGTCATTTGTTGCAGTACTTATAACGGTAATTTCTCCTTTACTAAGTTCTGATTTTAATAGATTCGTAAGTCCTTGATTACCTGAATTTTTATCGGTTAAATTATTTAATTCATCAATAAGTAATATACTTTTTGGAAATTGTTTTATTTCATTAAATATCTTTTGCAATCGATCTTCAATTTCTCCTTTATAGCCAGCTCCAGATACCAAATTTATAAAATCTAATTCATAAATATTAGCATTTTTTAAATGTTCTGGTACGTTGTTATTAACCGATGCGTATGCAAGACCATTAAAAAGAACTGTTTTACCAACACCTGGATCTCCCAAAACGAGAACATTAGGTTTTGAACGTCTTCCTAAAATTTCTCCTATCATTTTAATTTCTGCGTCTCTTCCGGAAATTTGATCAAGTTCTTTGTTTATTGCTTTGGCGGTTTTATTTATGCAATATTTCTTTAATGTAGTACTACCTGTAATTTGACCTATATTTGTGGTGTTTGATTTACTATCCCTTTTATTGTCCGTTGTTATATTTAAACTGTTAATTATTTCACTAGGTGTAAGATTAAAAGATTTTAACTGTTCATAAGTAAAACCAACACCTGGAGTGCACAAAGCAATTAGTACACAAAATTCATCTACTTCATCCAAACCTAATTTTACTCTTATATTGTCTGCTTCATAAAAAACTGCTGCTACGCTATCATCTCCTGAAGGATTTTCCGGTATTTTACTTGTTTTGGCTAAAGATTCAAGCCTAACTTCTGCCCATTCTTCAACATAGTAGCCATCTTGGTCTATATTTTCTAAATAATTTAGTAAGCCAATATCTTTGTGCATTAATGCTTTAAGCAAGTGTGAGGCGGTATAAGTTTTATGTGCATATTCTTTCGCAATAGCTTGTGCAATATGAATAACATTTTTAAGTTTTTCAGATAAAATATAATCAGACATCATTTTCTTTTTTAATGTGAATTTCTTGCAATGTATAAATCTCGTTCAGATTGTTTTAAATCTTCTCTACATTTATCGAGAGCATCCTTATATTCTGCAATAGTGCTTTTTACATCAATCAAATTGTGTAATTCTGTTTTTGAGCTTTGTAATTCTATAAATAGTTTAATAATGTCTGAATACATATCGTATCTATAGGTAGAGTCTTTGGTAGGAATTGCCTTTTGTAAGTCAACCAATTTTTCGCTAATTTGCATTTTTTGATATGAAAAATTTGAACCGGGAACTGACAATGAATCTATCATATTTTTAACTTTTCTCATTTCTTTAAAAAATGTTTCTTGAAATTTCATTTCTTGTTCAACACGGTTTACTTTAGATTTTAAAATAGCATTCTCTTCTTTAGGAACTCTAAAATCAAAGTAAGTTGCCGTTAAAATTGAAGCGATTGTTACTAAAAACAACAATAAAAATTTAAAAAAAGCTTTTCTTCGTTCTTTGGTATTTTTTGGTTTCATTTAATACTATATTATTAGATTGGTGAGTTGTTATTTTATGTTATTTTAATCGAGTAAGAAACTTCTTCGGTTTTTAACCTCAAGATTATCTACCACTTCTTCTTTTACAAAAATATTTGAATCAGATTTTTTTCCAATATAATCTAATTCATTTAACTTTTTAAATAAGACTAGCATTAACTTGGTGAAATCTGCTGTTTTTTCAATGGTTAGGTTAATATCGGTATGTTGGTATTCAACATCAATCATTTTAATAAGTACATTTTCAAATGCTCCTTGATTTACATCGCACCAATCTGTAAGATAGTTTAATAAATTTTCTTTTCCGGTACCTGTATAGACATCAAAACTACTTTTTATTACTCTTGCCATACTTGATAGCTTGTTAATAATTACAATTGGTGGACTATTTTTGTCTATCAATCTGTATTCTGAAATAATTTGATTTAAAAATTCAAGTGTATTCTTCATTAAATGCAATGACATTTGAGCCAAATCATTCGTTTGTTTTTTCTGATAAATTTTCTGAATAACATACATCGCATAGGCTTCCATTTGATTAAAAAATGCACCTATTTGTGAATAAACAAATTTTAAATCTGAATGACTTTGTATTGAACTACATGGAGGAATATAATTTTCTTCTAATGTAGGTTTATCGTTCACCATAACTACTTTACCGATACTTATATGGTATAAACCTAATCCGTTTTTAGATAATTCTGACTTTGGCAATACATCTATTTTATATTCCGGAAAAACATAAGGATGTCTTGGTGGTTCTTCTTCTGGATCTGCATTACCTACAGGAATCCTTCCAGTAGGATTTACACTAAGAATAACATACCATTCACTATCACTAGAATCGATAGTGTATTGTTGATTTAGTACTACTCCTGATTGTTCTAAAAGAGCTTTTGTATTGTTGTTAATTTGTATTTGAAAACCACCTAAAGTAACAGCATTACACTCGTTAACAGCTACATGTATACTATCTTGACCATCTATAGATATGGCAACATCAATAGCACTTCCTTCTTTAGAAAAATTTGGCAACAATCCGTAATTAACAGGATTTAGAAAATTTTGAGCAGTATGATTAATCATAGATACCATAGAGTTTTCAAAATCAATAAAATGATTTTTATTGATTTTCATACCATCAATCCAATTTACTCTAAAATTATTTTTAGTTGAGTGTTCCATATATAAAATCTAATTTATTTTAAAATCTAAGGTAAACTAAGCCCAAAATTACATTTTTTTTTTTAATATGAATAATTGTTTGCATATTTTTTGGCAGTATTCTAAAAAAAATCTAATTTTACCTACTTAATTCTTTTAAAATTCAATGAAATAATAAAATTTTCCTACTAAAAAACAAAAAAATGAGTGTCCAAGCAAAAATAATAATAGATGACGAAGAAAT
>CAZYKN010000093.1:0-7145 GCA_964648135.1 uncultured Flavobacteriaceae bacterium | reverse complement strand
ATTTTAACAAAATTTTACTTTTTTATTAATAATCATTTAACACTTCATTTATTTGATTTGTAAAATGATTAAAAAACTACTTTTTGTATTATTTCCAATATGTATTTTTTCTCAGCAATCTATTTTATTGCATGGAAAAATTTTATCTAATACCAATCAACCTATTGTTGAAGCACATATTTATAATAAAACATCATCAAAAGGAATTTTAACCAATTCAAAAGGAGAATTTATTATTAAAGTTAAACTGAATGATGTTTTATTTATTTCAGCTTTACCATACAAATCACAAGAAATTTACATTCACAATAAGGAAATAAAAAGCACACATATTGTTATTCTAATGGTTGAGGATGTTACTAATTTAGACGAAGTAACAGTAAAAAACAGAAAACTAGTAGGTAGTTTATTAATTGATAGAGAAAAGGTTCCAAGCGATATCAATGCTCCATATAAAATACATATAGATTTTAAAAACATTGATTTATCCAAAATTCCAGACACAGGAAGCGGTGCTGATAGAGGTAATGAAGCCAATAACATGATTCCTTCTGGTGGAAATATTTTAGGTTTAGTAGGTCTTCTAGTAACTACTATTTTTCCTCCTAAGACAATTCGTCAAAAACCCAATCATTTTACTAAAGACACACCTAGTTTAATAAGAAAAGAATTGGGTGATGCCTTTTTTATTAAAGAATTACATATATCTAAACCAGTAATTGATGATTTTTTAGAAGAATATTGCAATACCCAAAAATTTATAGATTTATACGAAGAAAATAAAATGATTGAGTGTATTGAATTATTGATTGAAGAGAATAAATTAAAAAAATATTCAATGGAGTGAAGTCGTTTTTCTTAGGGCAAACTCATACTTTTTTCTATTAAAGTTGGTTTACTTGTTATGCCTATTATATTTCAAAATGCGCTAAATAAATTTGAAATATTTTTTGTTTTGCAATCTTCAAATTTCAAGCATAGCATGGCTATGGTTTAAATTTTAAGTGTAGCAGTGAAACGGGAAAAGATAAATAATTTAGGTTCTACTGCAAATTTAATGGGAAAGAAAATTTATTTATCACTCTAAAAACATAGGACATCTCACTTTGTTACTCAGAGCGTAGCGAAGAGTCTATTTAATATACGTATTTTTTAGACTCTTCGCTACGCTCTGAGTGACAAATCAAAAGTTTAGAGTAATAAAGTTTATGTTTAGAATAAAATATATTTCACTCACTAAATTTGCAGTAGAACCATAATTTATAGTGTATTTTGATGTTGAATAGGTATCATTCCTGCGAAGGCAGAAATCTTAACCCATTTGGTATAAAAACAAGAGTATTATAAACAAAAAAAACCGCTTAAAAAGCGGTTTTCATATTTACAAACAATGTGTTATCAACTATATTGCTGCAACTAACTTAGTTAGTTTTGATTTTAAATTTGCAGCTTTATTTTTATGAATGATGTTGTTTTTTGCTAACTTATCAATCATGGCAACAACTTTAGGTAAACTTTCAGTTGCTACTTTTTTATCTGTTTCAACACGTAAATCACGTATTGCATTACGAGTTGATTTGTGCTGTAACTTGTTACGTAAACGCTTTGCGTTGTTACTTCTAATTCTTTTAAGTGCTGACTTATGATTTGCCATTTTTGTTGTTTTTATTAAATTGTAGCCCGTAGGGGAGTCGAACCCCTCTTTCCAGGATGAAAACCTGAGGTCCTAACCGATAGACGAACGGGCCTTAATTACATTGTTTCAAAATCGAGTGCAAATATACTACTAATTATTATATCTGCAAGAGTTTTTTTTATTTTTTTTAATATGCTTTTGCAAATAAGACTCTTTTGCTTGAAGGTTTACCAGTTAGTACACATTTACCTTCTTCATTTTCAGTATCTAAAGCTATACAACGGATAGTTGCTTTGGTTCTGTTTTTTATTTCTTTTTCTGTTTCAACTGTTCCATCCCAATGTGCAGATACAAATCCGCCTTTATTTTCAATGACCTCTATAAACTCTTCAAAAGTATCTACTTTAGTAATATGTTCTTCTCTAAAATGGAGTGCTTTTGTATATAAATTATCTTGAATTTCTTTTAATAAAGCAGGTATCTTAGTAATTAACTCCTCTTGCTTTACAAATTCTTTAGTTAAAGTATCACGTCTAGCAAGTTCTACCGTGCCATTTTCTATATCTCGTGGACCAATAGCAATTCTTAACGGAACACCTTTTAGTTCATATTCAGCAAACTTAAAACCTGGTTTATGAGTTGTTCTGTCATCAAATTTTACAGAAACACCTTGTTCTCTTAATTCTTTAGCTAAATTATTTGCTACTTTAGAAACGGATTCTAGCTGTTCATCATTTCTATGAATTGGCACAATAACCACTTGAATTGGAGCTAAATTTGGAGGTAAAACCAATCCGTTATCATCTGAGTGCGTCATAACTAAAGCGCCAATTAAGCGAGTGGTAACTCCCCAAGAAGTAGCCCAAACATACTCTTGTTTTCCTTCTTTGGTTGTGAATTTAACATCAAATGCTTCGGCAAAATTCTGACCTAAAAAATGAGATGTACCAGCTTGCAATGCTTTACCATCCTGCATTAATGCTTCAACCGTAAAAGTGCTAATTGCACCAGCAAACCGTTCATTTTCTGTTTTTTCTCCTTTTATTACAGGTATTGCCATAAAATCTTTTAGAAAATCGGCATAAACAGTGTGCATTTGTTTTGCTTCCGCTAAAGCTTCTTCTCTAGTTGCGTGTGCTGTATGTCCTTCTTGCCATAAAAATTCTGTGGTTCTTAAAAATAATCGAGTGCGCATTTCCCATCGCACTACATTTGCCCATTGATTGATTAATAAAGGTAAATCTCTGTAGGATTGAATCCATCCTTTATAGGTTTTCCAAATAATAGCTTCAGATGTTGGTCTAACAATCAACTCTTCTTCTAACTTTGCTTTAGGATCAACACGTAATTTTCCTTCATTATCAGGATCGGTCTCTAAACGATAATGTGTAACAATAGCACATTCTTTTGCAAACCCTTCTGCGTTTTTTTCTTCGGCTTCAAACAGGCTTTTAGGCACAAATAACGGAAAATACGCATTTTGATGTCCTGTTTCTTTAAACTTTCTATCTAATTCTGCTTGCATTTTCTCCCAAATTGCATAACCATAAGGCTTAATAACCATCATTCCTCTAACGGCTGAATTTTCAGCTAAATCGGCTTTTACCACCAATTCATTATACCATTTTGAATAATCTTCACTTCTTTTTGTAAGTTTCTTGCTCATTTGTATGTATTTGGCATAAAAATTGATGCCTTTTTAGTGTAATAATAATGTTGCAAAACTATAATATTTTTGTAACTTTAAACCATAAATACCATACATTATGAAAAATTTTAAACTTTTAACCGCTAAAGCTTCCATCTTTTACATGGTTAGCTTGCTACTTTTAGCATTAAGTTCTTGTGGAACAATCAAAACAACTACCAATGATGAAGATGGAATATACAGTCCAGAAGAAGAAGTTGTTGCAAAACAAGAAAACAATGACAAGGCCAATAAATATCAAAAATATTTTAAATCTAAATCAGATAAACTCCAAGTAAATGATGATGAAGTTTTCACTGATGTAGATAGCTATTCATCAGATACAGATGAAGATGAAGAAGCTTTAGAAAGAGATTCAGATGATTTTGACTATTCAAACAATTCTTGGGAAGATACCAATGATGTTACTGTAAATGTTTATAACTACGGAGGATATTATCCACATTACTACAATTCATGGTACAGTCCTTATCATTATGGCTATTACGAACCTTACTATTCTAATTGGTACATAGGTTATTCTCCTTATTATTACGGAGGTTATTACAATAGTTGGTATGGTTACTCTCCTTATTATTACAATTACTATTATCCATATTATGGCTACAATAATTATTACAGCAATTACACTTACGGTAGAAGAAGTGCTAGAAGATATCACGCTTATAATGCAAGACCTTTAGCAAGAACTTCAAATAATAGAACCGTAAGAAGTGCAACAAGAAATACTTCAAGAACAAATAGAGCTGTAAGAAACTCAAGCACAAGAAGAAGTACAAGAACATCACCTTCTATTAGAAATTCTAACACTCGAACCATTAGAAATACAGGTGCTACAAGAACAACAAGACCTCATACCATTAGAAATACACGTTCTACAAGAACCGTTAAACCTTCTTCTTCTCACAATACAAGAAGTGTGAGAAGTTCTTCATCAACTAGAAGTACACGAAGCAGTTCAACTAGAAGTACTCGAAGCTATTCTCCTAGTAGAAGTAGTTCAAGTGCTAGCTCTAGTAGTTCATCAAGAACAAGAAGAAGTTCAAGAAGATAAGAATTATTCCAATAGATTACTTGTCAAATACACCAATTTGATACTAAATAAACACGTTTAAAAAATAAAAAATGAATAAATATTTAATAAGCATAATAGCCTTAATAATACTGAGTTTTTCGTCTTATTCTCAAGTGAAAGATTATGATGAAACAGCTTTACTATTCTCACAAGAAAGACTTAATGGTTCAGCAAGATTTATGGCAATGAGCGGTGCTTTTGGCGCGCTTGGAGGAAATTTATCTGCTGCCGAAATTAATCCTGCAGGTATGGCGATTTTTAAATACAATGCTGCTTCTATTTCGCTTGACGTACAGGCTCTTGAAAACTCAAATAATTTCTATAATTTGAATTCGGATTCAAAAAATACGAACTTAAATTTTGCACAAGCAGGAGGATTAATCATTTTTAATACCAATTCTAAAAATTGGAGTAAATTTACTTTAAGTGTAAACACTTCCATTGCTAATGATTACAATCAATTAATTAATTTAAAAGGAAATTCTGGCATTACAAATGAAAGTTATTTCTTAGAACCAGATCCTACAGCGGATTTATACAACCAAGTTGAAAATCAGAAAATGTATAATAATGCGTATGGAGACAATGCTAAAACTACTTTTACTTTAGCTACAAAATATAACGATAAAACGTATTTTGGCTTTTCAGTAATTGGAAATTCTATTGATTACAATCAAGAAGTTGTTGCTGTGGAAGGAAGTAAAGATATTAATGACAATACCTTCAACGGAAGATTAAACCAAAATTTAAGGGTTATTGGTCAAGGAATAGGGTTTAATTTTGGAGTGATTTCAATTCCTGTTAAAGGTGTTAGATTAGGGGTTTCTTACCAAACACCAATTTGGTATAATTTAACAGAAGAATTTAATGAAAACATGAGCGTTCATCTGAGTAATACTAGTGTAACACAACCAGATAATGTAGATAGCGTATATGAATACCAGTTAAGATCTCCAGGAAAACTTACAGGAAGTTTTGCTTATGTATTTGGAAAAGAAGGCTTAATTAGTTTGGACTATAACTATAAGGATTACAGTAAAGCTAAATTAAGTCCAACAGCAGATTTTGAAACGGATTTTAATTATAATCAACAAATTAACAAAGCGTATAAAGCCGTTTCTACCTTAAATATTGGTGGAGAATATCGTCTAAAATACTTTAGCTTAAGAGCTGGTTATCATTTTGAAACTAGTCCGTATGTAAAAGACGATAATTTAGACAGTACACAAGGTTATTCTTTAGGATTTGGATTTAAAACAGGGAATTTCTCTAAGTTAGATTTTGCTTTTAATCAAACAAATTATTTAGATAAAAATAGATATTTAGTAGCTCCTAAAAACATCATTTCAAACAATTTAGTGAATAAATTTACTGTGAGTTATTCAATTGACTTCTAAAATATTTGTTGCACATATTTTTAAAGCTCTTAAATTCAATAATTTAAGAGCTTTTGTTTTTGTAAAATATTTTTTGTATATTTATCGCATAAAAAATTGATTATTAACCAACAAAGAAAAGTAAATGAAAAAAATCTTCGTATTTATTATTTTATTCCTTTTTTTACTTCTGTTATGGTTCAGCTATAACCGTTATCAAACGTGTTGCGGAAGTGAAGATTCTAATAAAATAACAGAACAACCTGTAACTAAACCTGTTGTTCAAACTGAAAAAACTCCAGAAAAGAAACAAGACGGTTCTTTATTATTTAACTGGAAATCTGATAAAGCTCACGAAAATGAGTTTTGGGGAGCAAAAAAAGCAGGTATTTTATCTGGCGCTGCTGATGGTAAAATCTTAGAAATTTTAGGGCCTTATTTTAAAGAAGAAGGCAAAGAAATGGGTGTAGCCAGAGCAAAGGCTGTATTTGCTAAGTTAACAGACAAAATTGATGCAAAAAAAGTAGAATTTGGTGCTAAACTAGTTGAATACTATGATGGTGCTAAAACAACGCCATTTTCTGGAACGCACTACGCTTGGCTTATTAGAAATGATAATATTACACAAATAGACAGTAAAACGCTCATTTATTTTCCTACAAATTCTACAAAAAAAATTAGCAACGCTAATATTATTAATTATTTAAAAGATGTTGCCAACGCTTTAAAAGGCAATGATAAGAAAGTCTTTTTATCTGGTCATAGTGATAGTAGAGGAAATGATAAACTCAATAAAAAATTAGCTTTAGGAAGAGCAAATTCTATTAAAAATGAACTTATTCATTTAGGTGTATCAGCTGATAGAATTTCAACGATATCCTACGGAGAAGAAAAACCAATAGCTTCTAATGACACTAAAGAAGGACAACAAAAAAATAGACGTGTTGAATTAGAAATAAAATAAATTATAAACTTTAAAAAATATTAAACTATGTTATTATTAATACAATTAAGTTGTGACGGATGTTGGGCTTGGCCTTGGCCAATAATTCTTGCTTTTTTACTAGGAGCACTTTTAGGATGGTTACTTAAATCATTATTTGGAGGTTCTGATGATGAAGGAGATGATTATAGACAACGTTACTTAGAAACTAAAGCCGATTTGGAAGCGTGTAAAAACAATGCGAATAGCAGTTTGGCTGGAGCAAGTGTGCTTGGTGCGAGTTCTTTAACAAGTGAAAGCAAAGCAACTAAAAATGACACAAATAGTGGTGCTGTTGCAAAGAGTTTTGTTTCAGACGATTCTGTTAAAGATGATTTAACTAAAGTAGAAGGAATTGGTCCAAAAAT
>CAZYKN010000092.1:2558-7232 GCA_964648135.1 uncultured Flavobacteriaceae bacterium | reverse complement strand
ATGAAAAACAATTATCAAATAGATTACCGTTTTTGGATTACGAAAGATGATGAAGCCTTTTTAGGAAAAGGCAGGATTGCTTTGTTATTAAAAATTCAAGAATTAGGTTCTCTAAAAAAAGCCTCTGAGGCTTTAAAAATGTCTTATAGAAAGGCGTATTATAGCATTAATCATTTGAATACTTTTGCAGAACAGCCTGTTGTAATTGTAAAACGTGGTGGTAAGGATGGTGGTTCTACACTGCTTACTCCTTATGGTTTAGACCTTATAGAACGCTTTACAAAACTTGCCAAGGCTTTTGAGGAATTTGTTGATGTGCAAAAATTATAAATAAAAAAAAGACTGCCAAAAGGCAGTCTTTTTATTAAATTAAGAAAATAGTATTTTATTCTTCAAATTTTATATATTCTCCTCCTTGTAAAATTACTTTAGTTTCCCAGCTTTCAGCTGATCCAGTCCAAACAGCATATTTAACTAAGTATTTTTGACCTTCTACAGAATCAGGGAAATTATTAAGTAAAATAGTGTTTATTTTAGCAATTCGAGCCTCTTCTGTTTCATCATCTTTTCCAGCTCTAACATCAAAATTATTGTATTGTCCATTACCTACTAGTGCGTAATCTGCGTTTGTTAAAGTATAAACAATAGTATTATCTGGTTCCCAAACTGTACCATTATGACCAAATTTTATTGTTTGTTCTATCACACTACCAATATAATTCCAATTCGCACCATCAAAAGTAAAAGGAGCAACATTTACATCCATTACATAACTACCATCTACTTTATGTCTCCAATTGTATAAAGTAATTACTTGATCACCTTCAAAAGCATAAGGTAAAAGCGTTTTTAAGTAAATTCCTATTTTGTGTTGAGCATCATCTTTATATTTAAAATTAGGGTAAAGTCTTCCCATTGCTGTATAGTCATCGTTAGAAAATTCGATAGTTTCCATCCAAGAATCTAACAAAATAATTTTTTTTGTTTTTTGAACAGTCGTTTGACCTGTATAATAGTTATAGGTTAATTCCACAAAATCTCCACGAACAGCATCTGGATATTTCCATTCACAAAAAGTGTTAATATGACTTGGACTACTAAAGTTCCCATAAGTAAATCCTAAATCATCATAATCTTGACTAGATACTTCATAAACACCTAAATCGTCATTTAATCCATTTGGTTTATAAAAGTTAAAAGTTACAGTTGCTAATGAACCTTTTCCCCAAACTGGGAATTTTTTGTCTAACAAATTAGGTATTGCAGTTTTTGCATCGTCTATTGAACTAAAACTAGTATAATTCATTTCTAAATCAGCATAATCATCATCAGACATTGTAAATGTAGTTTCGCCAACAATAGGATTGTCTTCATTTAATTCTGAATTGATATCAGCCATTGGGTCACAACTTGTAAGAACAAGAGTGAAAATCGATAATAAAAAAATTATTTTTTTCATGTTTTATATTTTTAAAATTTTAATTTAAATCCTATACTAAAAGTTCTTCCAGCACCATAATAAACTGAAGCTGTAGTATAATCACCACCTTGCACTCCACGAGCATCAGAAATATATTCTGTATTAAATACATTGTTTATTCTACCATTAACTGTTGCATCTAAACTACCAACATTAAATCCATATTTAACACCTGCGTCAAATAAACCATAAGCAGGAGCTTTCCATGAATTTTCTCTATTTGTTAAATTTGTACTTCCAGTAATTTTATAAGAAGCATACATATCATCTGCGTAATTATAATCAATATAAAAAGAGCTTTTTTCCATAAGTTTATAATCTAAACCTAAACTGAAAGTAGTTTGTGCTGCATCTGATACTTTTAAATCTTTTGCATATACATTTACTGTCTTGATGACGGCTCCTGTTTCGTCTGAAACATCTCCAGAGGCATCATTAGTCCATTTCCAATCACCTAAAGAAACCATACCGTTTACTTTTAAGTTGTCAGTAAATTTATAAAGAAAATCTAATTCAACACCTTGATGTAATGCGTTTAAACCTGCAATGTTATAATAAATTCTTTGTCCTACATTAATTGGATCTTCTTCACTACCAGTTAAAGATTTATCAATCCATGAAGTTCTATATACATTAATGTTTCCAGAAAATTTAGGGCTTCTATAACCATAACCAATCTCAGCACTAAAAACTTTTTCATTTAAAGCATCCTTATTTACGTCTGTACTACTTTTGTTCAAAAATACATTTCCACTTAAAAATGGAGCTTTAGAGAAATAACCAATATTAGCAAATACATTACTAGTTTCGTTTAAATTATAGTTAGCACCACCTTTAATACTGTATCCTAAAAAGTTCGCTTTTTCAGAAATTCTTTTTGGGTCATTAGCCGCATATTTCATATAATCTTCTTTACTATATGTAGTGCTTGTAACTGACGCAGAAATAAAAGTTGCTAAATTATCTTTTGGAGCATATTCTGCTTGAGCAAAACCACCAACTTTAACTACTTTACCGTCATAATCTTTATTAAAACGATCTCCAACTTTTAACGGTTGATTAAAAGTATTATCACTTGAATTTGTGTTTAAATAATATTGACCTCCTAATAAATCAGCCACTTCGTACCAGTGAGAGCCTACGTAGTATCTTGAATCTAAACCTCCAGAAAGATCTAATTTATCATTTAATTTAGTTTTTAAAGTAGATAAAATTCCGTACCATTTATGAGAATTTCTTGAAGATGCAAATATATCTGTAGAACCAGCAGCTCCATTTGCAATATTTTCTTGAACAATTCTATCATAGTCAATTGGTTGGTCAATACCACCTATTCTATAAGTATCATCAACAAACTTAGAACCTTGTGTTCTTCTTCCTCCTCCATTACCAAAAGAAGCATAAAGTGCTGTTGTTAAAAAGGTATTGTCTGAAATTGTCCAGTCATGGTTTAAAGACATTTGTGGTTTATGATAAAAATTAAATGAAGAATGTTCTTCTTTTCCATTTCTATAACCCCAATCTGGATTAAATCTTTTTGGTCCAGATTCTGTAGCTCTATATTGAGCTATCGTTCTTCTGTTATAACGCTGACCGTGTTCTTGTTTTGCTCCAAAAGCAGTAAATGATAATTTGTGTTTTTCATTTAATTGTTTTGCTAAGTTTACAAAGTAGTTAAAACCGTCAAATTTAGTTCCATCTACATAACCATCACCAGAAATTTTAGCAGCAGAAACAGTTACAGCAAAACCGTTATCTAATAGTCCAGTTGATAAAGTCATACCGTATTTTAAATAACCATCATTTGCAATTCCCATTTTAACATTTCCACCTTTAGTTACATCAGTAGATTTAGTAATAATATTAATTGTTCCACCAACTGAAGGCACAGATACTTTTGAAGCTCCTAAACCACGTTGTACTTGCATTGCACTAGTTACATCACCAAGACCTGCCCAGTTTGACCAGTAAACAGCTCCGTTTTCCATATCGTTTACAGGTACACCATTAATAAGCACTCCAATATTTTGAGAACCAAACCCTCTTAAGTTAATTCTACCATCACCATAACCACCACCTTGTTTTGTAGCATAAACACCAGGAGTTGATTTTAAAATTTCAGGAAATTCTTGTGTTCCTAATTTTTCTTCAATAATAAGTCCTTTAATAGTTGATACTGCAACTGGTGTTTTTCTATCAATTGCAAATGATGTTGCAGTTAATACAATCTCACTCAAAGCTTCACCACTACCTTGCATAGTAACATTTAATTTGTCACCAGCTTTAAACGCAACTTCTTTGGTTGCATAACCTACATAAGAAAATTCTAAAACACCTGCTTTAGCATTTGCTATATTAAATTTACCGTCAAAGTCTGTTGTTGTACCTTTAGTTGTACCTTTTACTTTAACGTTTACGTCAGATAACGGACCCATTTCATCGGAAACCGTACCTGAGACTTGTGCAAAAATTGTTGTAGTAAACAAAAGTAGTACTACGAACCATAAATTTGAAATTTTTTTCATCTTTTAATTAAAATTAGATTAGTTTAAATTAATTCTTGTGCAAAAATACGACAGAAGAACAAATATAAGGTTACCTTAATGTTAATTTTTTTAACATTTTTTTAGAATATAAAAATAATAAAAAATACTCAAAGATATATTGATGATAGCAATGATATATGTTCAGAGTCATTGATAATAATTTAGGTAAAAAATAAAAGTTATTTTGTTAATAACTTATTTGCTAATTCCTTACCTAATTCTACGCCAAATTGGTCAAAACTATAAATATTCCATATAATTCCTTGAACAAAGGTTTTTTGTTCATAAAAAGCGATGAGCATTCCTAAATTTTCTGGATTTAGTTTACTAAATAGCATACTTGTTGAGGGTTTATTGCCTTCAAATACTTTAAAAGGTAATAATTGTGTTATGGAATTTGCTTGTCCAGCTGTTTTTAAATCTAAATGTACTGCTTCTTTTGTTTTTCCAAAGGCTAAAGCATCGGCTTGAGCGTAAAAATTTGCCATTAATTTTTTGTGGTGGTCTTTGTTTCCGTAAAGGGAATTATGAAAACCTATAAAATCAATTGGAATTAATTTTGTGCCTTGATGAATTAACTGCATAAAAGCGTGTTGCATATTTGTACCTACATTTCCCCAAATAATATTTCCTGTTTGATAGGTTACT
>CAZYKN010000092.1:0-2458 GCA_964648135.1 uncultured Flavobacteriaceae bacterium | reverse complement strand
TTGCATATTTGTACCTACATTTCCCCAAATAATATTTCCTGTTTGATAGGTTACTTTTTTACCGTTTCTATCCACACTTTTTCCGTTACTTTCCATAGATAACTGCTGTAAAAAAGAAGGCAAATTTTCTAAATATTGGCTGTATGGTAAAACGGCTTCTGATTGCGTTTGGTGAAAATTATTATACCAAATACTCACCAAAGCTGCTAAAACAGGAATATTTTTATTAAAAGAAGTGTTTTTAAAATGCACATCCATTTTATTTGCTCCTTGTAGTAATTTTTCAAAATTTTGATAACCAACACTAAGCGCTATGCTTAATCCTACGGCACTCCATAGTGAAAAACGACCACCAACCCAATTCCACATAGTAAAAATATTGTTGGAATCAATTCCGAATTCTTTTACTTTTTTAAGGTTGGTAGAAACGGCTACAAAATTATGTTTTATATCTTCTTTTGTTGCTTTTTCTAAAAACCATTGCTGAATGGTTGTTGCATTGGTTAAAGTTTCTTGTGTGGTAAATGTTTTTGAAACAATAACAAATAAGGTGGTTTCTGGATTTAATGTTTTGATGATTTCTTGAATGTGATCGCCATCAATATTCGATACAAAATGAGTGTTTAAATGGTTTTTATAAAATTTTAACGATTCAACCACCATTTTTGGTCCTAAGTCGGAACCACCAATACCAATATTTACAATATCTGTAAACGCTTTGCCTGAATACCCTTTAAGTTCACCTGAAATTACCGAAGTGCTAAATTGTTTTATTTTTTCTAAAGTGGCTTTTATTTCTGGTTTTATATCTTTATTATCAACATAAATAGGTGTTTTAGAAAAATCACGTAAAGCAGTGTGTAAAACGGCTCTTTTTTCAGTTTCATTTATTTTTTCTCCAGAAAATTGTTTGTTAATAGCGTTATTTAAGTCCGTTTCATTAGCTAAATTAACCAATAAATCAATGGTTTCTTGTGTGATTAAATTTTTAGAAAAATCAATATTAAAATCTTCTAATTTAAAACTAAATTGTTCTTTTCTGTTTTTATCTTGAAAAGCTTTTTTAAGTTTAAAATCTTGCATTTCATTAAAATGTGCTTTTAATTGTTTCCAAGAATTAGTTTTTGTTGGATTGGTATTTTTTAAAGCCATGTTTTATGTTTTTAATTGTGATTTTAATGTGTCTAATTTTATCTCTGTTTCTAAAGGAATTTCTTTTTTTGGATATGCTATGGAATCTAATTCTTCTTTTAACGGAGAAATATATTCAAAAAACAAAGGTTTTATACTATCTTTCATAGGATCTGCTGCTGGTAATTTTTGTTTAAACGGATCTACTTGTTTTCCGTTTTTCCAAAAGCGATAACACACGTGTGGTCCACCAGTACTACCAGTCATACCAATCCATCCAATAACTTCGCCTTGTTTTACAAAATCGCCTACT
Organism: uncultured Flavobacteriaceae bacterium; assembly: GCA_964648135.1. GTDB lineage: Bacteria > Bacteroidota > Bacteroidia > Flavobacteriales > Flavobacteriaceae > S010-17. The sequence continues at coordinate 1,014 of CAZYKN010000092.1, read as the reverse complement.
TTTACTTTGCGTTTTTTCATGTGTAGGTATTGTGTGGAGTATGTTCCGTTATGTTTAATTTTAACATAATTACCGTTGCCTCCTCTGTATTCAGATTTAATTACCGTTCCATTTGCAGTAGCGATTATAGGTGTTCCTATTGGTGAAGGAAAATCGGTTCCTCGATGTGCTTTTATTCTGTAATTGTAATGTTTAATGCGTCTTCTTAGATTATATCTCGAAGAAACTCGGCTACTAAACTTTAAAGGAGCTCTTAAAAAAGTACGTCTTAAATTATTGGATTTATCATCAAAATATTCAGGGATATTTTTGGTAGAATCAACCACATATCTAAATCCGTAAAAAGGTTTATGAGCATGTTCAAAATACGATGCTTTTATTTTTCCTATTCCAATAGAAATGGTATCATTTATGTAACGTTCTTCATAAATTACTTTAAATTTATCTCCTTTTTGTAAGTGATAAAAATCGATTGTCCAAGCATAAATATCTGATAAGGCATACGTAAGGTTGTAATTTATTCCTTGTTCTTCAATAGCGTTAGATAAGGAAGAGGTGATTTCTCCAGCAGCTGTTTTAATAACTGTTTTTACTGGTTTTCTACCAATATACGAACTGATTGAATCTTTAAAATCAAACACTACATATTCTACTTTATTAGGTTGATAAATAAAAATTTGTGCTTTTTGGGTACTGTCTTTTTTTGCTAAAATAGTATAAGGTTTCCCTACTCGCAACTGACGAGCAATATCAAAAGTGGCTTTAGTTTTAGTTACAATTTTATTAATTAACGGATTTTCAACATGGTTTTTGTCTAATAGAAATCCAAAGGTTTCATTTTTCTTTACGGTATCGTGAATGACTTGGTATGCGCTAATATCGTATCCAAATTCTTTTATAGGTTTTGGTTTTTCAATGATAATGGGTTTAGGGATTGCTTTTACTTGTTTTTTGCAAGATGAAATTAATGCTAAAAGGATGATTGATATAAGGTATTTATTCACTTTTGTGTGT
>CAZYKN010000091.1:0-7259 GCA_964648135.1 uncultured Flavobacteriaceae bacterium | reverse complement strand
CATACAGCTTTGTGTACCTTGTGTAGAAACTTTGTGGCCTTTGTGGTTAATAAATTTACATCAACGCAATTTACAAGTTGAGCCAAAAGTAATGAAGAAGCAATGCAAGGTAAGGTAACTCCGCATAAGCAAATTATAGAGAAGTACAGAAAAAAATTTAATGTTGCTAGGCAATTAGATCAATTAGCATAGTTTAAACTCAATCTTACAACATCATATAAATCAAAAATTAAGGGCTTCACTTAAAGTGAAACCCTTAACCCATATAATAAACTCTTTACGATTCGTTTTAAATCTTATGCAACAAAAAAAATAATCTTTACCTTTTACTAATTATTTGCTTTAAAATTTTTTAATTCTTCGGTTAATTTTGGAACAACTTCAAAAGCATCTCCAACAATACCATAATCTGCAGCTTTAAAGAAAGGTGCTTCAGCATCGGTATTAATAACCACTTTTACTTTAGAAGCGTTTACTCCTGCTAAGTGCTGAATAGCTCCAGAAATACCAACTGCAATGTATAAATTAGCTGCTACTTGCTTCCCTGTTTGACCTACGTGTTCTTCGTGAGGTCTCCAATCTAAATCTGCTACAGGTTTTGAACAAGCGGTTGCTGCTCCAAGAACATCGGCTAAATCTTCAATTATTTTCCAATTCTCTCCAGATTTTAATCCTCTTCCTCCAGAAACAACAATATCTGCATCTGCAATAGTTACTTTTCCTGATGATTTTTCAACAGATTCTAAGTTTACTTTTCCTGTTTCTAAATTAGGTGAAAAATCACTTACCGTAAATTCTGTTGGGTTTTCAACCAATCCATAAGAATTTCTGGCAACACTTATTATTTTTATTGTACTAGAAATACTCGTAAATTGAAATGCTTTATTAGAAAATGCTTTTCGTTTTACAGTAAACGGATTCAATTCGCTTGGTAAAGCAACAGCATTTGAAGCATAACCTGCAGTTAATTTTGCAGCAACTAATGGCGCAACATATACATCATTGGCACTTGAGCCAAATACTACAACTGATGCGTCTTCTGCTTTAGCAACTTCCACAATAAAATCTGCCCAAACACTTGCATCTGCAGTTTTTAATTGATCTGATTTACCTATAATTATTTTTTGAGCTCCGTAAGTTGAGAGTTCACTTGCATCATCAATAAATGCTGTTAATGTTACGAGTTCAGTTTGCATTTTTTCGGCTAATGCTTTTCCGTATGAAACTGCTTCTAAAGCTGGTTTTTTATATTTTCCTTCCGATGATTCGGCAAAAACTAATACTGACATGGTTTTTATAGATTTTAGACTAATAGACATTAGACGTTAGACGAATTTATCTAAATAGTATATTTATATTTTTATGCGACATATATTTTTAAAAATGAAATCAATCTTGTGTCTTTCGTCTTTAAGTCTTATGTCTTTTTTTAAATTACTTTAGCTTCATTATGCAATAAATTTACTAATTCTGCTACATTATCTGCATCTATCATGGTACAAGCTGATTTTGGTGCAGGTTTTTCAAAACTTTTAGTTTCTGTTTTCGCTTCAAAAACTACAGGTTCTACAACTGTTAATGGTTTCTTACGAGCCATCATAATTCCTCTCATATTAGGAATACGTAAGTCCTTTTCTTCTACAATTCCTTTTTGTCCTGCAATCACTAAAGGTAACGAAGTAGAAAGAATTTCTTTTCCTCCATCAATTTCTCGTGCTACTTTTGCATTAGAACCTTCAACATCAATAGCAACAGCTGCATTTACAAAATTGTAATCTAAAATACTTGCCATAATACCTGGAACCATCTGACCGTTATAATCAATAGATTCTCTTCCTGCGATAATTAAATCGTATTCACCATTTTTGGCAACTTCGGCTAATTGTTTTGCAACATTAAAACTATCGGTTGCAGGTATGTTTACTCTAATAGCATCATCTGCTCCAATAGCTAAACATTTACGTAAAGTAGCATCACTTGCTCCTTCACCAACATTAACAACCGTAACAGTTGCTCCTTGCTTTTCTTTAAACCACATGGCTCTAGTTAAACCATACTCGTCATGCGGATTTATAACATATTGCACGCCATTGGTATCAAATTTGGTATCACCATCGGTAAAATTAATCTTTGATGTAGTATCTGGAACGTGACTTATACATACTAAAACTTTCATAAGTTATTCTTTTAAAAAATTGATGCCTCAAAATTACGGAATTATTTTCAAATATACTATGCGTGCATAATAAATTTTTTAACTATTTTTTATAAAATGACAAAAAGTGAGGGTTTCACTCTAAGTGAAGCCCTCACTAAACCAAAAAACGTCGGTGTTGCTTTAAGCAACGCCGACGCTGAAAGTTATTAAAGGAGGATTTAACACTCACACCGTGATTTAAAATCACGGTGTGAGTTTGAATAAAATACTATTTTTTACTATCCTCTTTTTTAGTAGGAGTGTCCTCTTTTTTTGTTTCTTCCTTTTTTGTTTCTTCTTTTTTATCAGATGTATTTCCGTTTTTGTATTGATTGTTTAAAGCTGTTAAAACAGTTTCTGTTAAATCAATTTTATCTTCATTATACATTACCGCACCGTTTAAATCAACTGTACCAAAAATAATTTGATACCCGTTTTTCTTACCGTAATCTTTAATGAGAAAATTTTATCAAAAAGTGAGGGTTTCACTCTAAGTGAAGCCCTCACTAAACCAAAAAACGTCGGTGTTGCTTTAAGCAACGCCGACGCTGAAAGTTATTAAAGGAGGATTTAACACTCACACCGTGATTTAAAATCACGGTGTGAGTTTGAATAAAATACTATTTTTTACTATCCTCTTTTTTAGTAGGAGTGTCCTCTTTTTTTGTTTCTTCCTTTTTTGTTTCTTCTTTTTTATCAGATGTATTTCCGTTTTTGTATTGATTGTTTAAAGCTGTTAAAACAGTTTCTGTTAAATCAATTTTATCTTCATTATACATTACCGCACCGTTTAAATCAACTGTACCAAAAATAATTTGATACCCGTTTTTCTTACCGTAATCTTTAATGTAAGTATTTACTTTTTCTGCAATTTTTTTAATAGCAGCTTGACCGTCATTTTGAACAGTGTATTGCGCTTGTTGTTGTTGCTGTTGTAATTTTTGTTGCTCAGCACCTAATTGTTGCTCAGTTTCTTGTCTTTTTTTAGCAGACATTTTACCTGCATTTTTACGGTAATTATCAACTTTAACTTGAAATGCTTTATAAGATGCTTCTAAATCTTTCTGCATTTTATCTTGTTTTTCTTTGATACTTGCTTCTTTATCTACCGTTTCTTGATAATCTTTAATTAGTTTTTCTGTGTTTACTACACCTACTTTAGCTTGATTACATGATGCTAAACTTACCATTGCAACTAAGGCAATAATTACTTTTTTCATTTTATGATGTTTTAGTTAAATTAATGAGCCAACAAAAGTAAGTTTTCTTTTAGAATTATTGTTATCTTTGTTATTAAATTGTGTTAATTTTATGCTAAATAGACTGTTTATTTTTCTTTTATTACTTTTAGGATTAACATCTTGTGAAAAAATATTTCATAGCAACACCTCAACAAATCCTCAAATAATAGAAGAGCAAACAATTGATTTTACTACGGTTGATGCCTATCCGTTATTACCTGAATGTAAAAAATATACTTCACGTGAAGTTCAAAAAGATTGTTTTTATCAGTTTTTATCTAAACGAATTGAATTGGCTTTGAGTAAAAAGCAATTTCCATTAAATAAAAAAGTTATCGATACTATTGAAGTAAAGATTATTATTGACAAAACAGGAAAATCACAAGTAAAAACGATTAATTTACCAAGTGATGATTCTTATCAAGAATTGAAAAAAGCCATAATATCAAGCATTGATAGTTTGCCACAAATTCAACCTGCAATTAAGGCAGGTATTCCCGTTACAACGGAATTTATTTTACCAATAATCATAAAAGCGACTAATAACGAATAGCTAATTTTTTCATTAATCGTAAAACTTCGATATATAACCAAATTAGTGAAACTAAAATTCCCCAAGTAGCAACCCATTCCATGTATTTTGGTGCTTTGTGGAGTTTTCTATCAATATAATCAAAATCGAGTAATAAAGAAAACGATGCTACACTTGCTGCAATAAAGGTAAATATAATAGAAATCCAATTTGAACCGTAAACAATTCCTAAATGCAAACCAAACAAGCGCAATATAAAACTGATTAAATAAATAGTCATTATGGTAGCAATAGCACTATAAATTACACTTCTAAATTGATGTGTTACTTTTACAATGTTTAATTTATACAACAATAACATCATAAAAAAAGCAATAATACTCACTTTTACCGCTTGAGTTGGCAAACCATGAAAGCGATTATCGGCAAATGCCGATAATCCTCCTAAAAGAAACCCTTTAGCCAAAGCGTAAATTGGTACAGTAACTGGAGACCACCGTTTTTTATACGAAGTTAAGATAGAAAAAAAGAGGGCAACCAGCATACCTCCATAAATATAATACCTTACGTTCTCACCTCTTTTTACCATATTCCAAACATACCAAGCAGCCATTGCTACTAAAAACAACGAATACAGTGTTTTTAACAAAATGCCGTTTAAAGTCATTTTTTTTGCTCCGTAACTGTGTTTCCAAAGATATGGAGTAAATACAGGATTTGAGGTTTTATAGTACATTTGGATTTGATATCTTGTAATACAATTCGGTTTTTAACCAATGACCTTCTTTAATTAGTGAATGCTCAAAAGTGCCTTGTCTTTCCATTCCTATTTTTTGCATTACATTTTCTGAAGGACTATTTTTTAGGGCAGTTATACTGTATATGTTTTCAAAATTGAAATTTTTCCAAGCATATTGTAAACATTTTAAAGCACCTTCGGTTGCAAAACCATTATTCCAACTTTCTTGTTGTAAACGCCAACCTATTTCTACACAAGGAGTAAAATGAGCATCAAATTTAGAATGTACCATTCCAATAAAACCAATAAATTTACCTGTTTTTAATTCATCTACTGCAAAAAATGTAAAATTGAATTCTATAAAATGATTAGACAATCTTTCTACAAGATGATCGCTTTCTTCTTTAGATAAAGTTTTAGGAAAATATTTCATAACCTCTTGATCACTATTCATTTTATAAAAAGGAATTTTATCACCTTCAATCCAATTTCTAAAACCTAGTCTTTCTGATTTAAAAAGGTACTTTTTTTCCATTATTAAATGGTTTTATAAGCTTAAAGCTTTTGATGATATTTAATTAAATTATTAATAGGTCTTTGTAAAACTCCTGCAATTTTTAGACCATTTTCATGAGCAACTTCCTCTAAAAAAGGTTTAAAATAATGCGCAATAGAACCAATAAAATAAATTGGAATACTTGCAGGTTTATTGTATGGTAAAATCTGACGATCAAAAAATAGTTTAAATCCGTTTTTTATTATTGTATGAATATATTCACTTTCTTTATGCTTAAACATAAATTCTGCAAAGCTTCCTAAATAGGCATTAGGACTATTTTCTATATATAAATTACGTTTAATTTCATCTGGATCTAAATTGTAATTCGCTACAAAATCTTTTGCGATGTCAATAGGCATTTTTTTATAAAAATAATCTACTAGCAGCTGCTTTCCAAAATAATTTCCACTTGCTTCATCCATTAAAGTATAACCTAAAGAAGGTGCATTTTCATGAGCAACTAAACCATCAAAATAGGTGGAATTTGAACCTGTTCCTAAAATACAAACAATGGACTCTTTACCTCCAGAAGCAGCATAAACAGCAGCAAGCATATCTTCTTGAACGAAAATAGTTGCATGAGTAAAAAAAGCTGCTAATTCTTCTTCTAATTTTTGTGTAAGTTTTGGTGTGCTACAACCTGCACCATAAAAATGGATTTCAGTAATTTTATCTTTATATCTTGTGAGTTCAAAATTATGAGTAATTCTATCTTTTATCACTTCTTTAGAAATAATAGCAGGATTTAATCCTTTTGTTCTCGTTCTAAAAAATTCTTGCTTTTTTTCATCTAAAGCTATCCAATCTACTTTGGTTGAACCACCATCTGCAATTAATATCATGTTAATATATTTGCTACAAAGTTACTTATTTTTTAACACTTCTTCTTGTATTTTAATACTCTCTTGATGAATGGCTTTGTAAATTTTCTCCATAAAATGATTGCTCAATCCTTTTTCTTTTCCTTTTGCTACACTTTCTTTAAGAACTTCATTCCATCTATTTGGTTGTAAAACGGCTACATTTTGTTGTTTTTTTGCTGCTCCTATTTTATGTGAAATTTCCATTCTTTGAGATAAAATATGAATTAATTCGTTGTCTATTTCAGTAATTTGTTCCCTAAGAACGCTTAATTTTTCAATAGCTTCTTTCTTTTCAAAAGAAGTTTTTCTAACGGTTAAATCCGTTATAATTTCATTTAATCTAGTTGGTGTAATTTGCTGTTTAGCATCGCTCCAAGCTTTATCTGGATTGTTATGTGTTTCAATCATTAAACCATCAAATTGTAGGTCTAATGCCATTTGTGAAACATCAAAAATATTTTCTCTATTTCCACAAATATGTGAAGGATCATTAATTAACGGAATTTCTGGCATTCTATTCTTAAAATCAATTGCTATTTGCCAATTAGGATTGTTTCTATATTTGGTTTTTTGATAGGTAGAAAATCCTCTATGAATAGCACCAATATTTTTAATATTTGCTTTTTGTAATCGTTCAATAGCACCAATCCATAATTCTAAATCGGGATTTATAGGATTTTTAACCATCACTATTTTATCTGTATTTTCTAAGGCATCGGCAATTTCTTGAACCGCAAACGGATTTACGGTTGTTCTTGCGCCAATCCATAAAATATCTACATTGTGTTCTAAAGCTAATTTTACGTGATTTGCATTAGCAACTTCAATGGCAATTAGCAATCCTGTTTCTTTTTTTACTCGTTGTAGCCAAGGTAATGCTAAAGCACCAATTCCTTCAAAGTTTCCAGGTCTTGTTCTTGGTTTCCAAACTCCAGCTCTAAAAATAGTTGCTTTGGTTTTTGCCAATTCGTGTGCTATTGTTACTACTTGCTCTTCGGTTTCTGCACTGCAAGGTCCTGCAATTACCAAAGGGTGATTTAATTCCATTTTGTTTAACCAGTTTTTCATGTTTTTCTGTTTTTAGGTTGAGTTGAGACGCAAGGCCTTGCGTCTTTACGGTGGAGACGC
>CAZYKN010000090.1:0-7261 GCA_964648135.1 uncultured Flavobacteriaceae bacterium | reverse complement strand
ATAGCAGATTATTACAACTCAAAATATAAAACTGATTTTAAAGTTGTTAGGAATATTCCTCAGTCTTCAGTTGGTAGTCTTCAGTCATCAGTTGGCAGTTTTCAGTCTTTGACAGGAAATTCAAAATTCAAAATTCAAAATTCAAAATTTTTAATCATTTACCAAGGAGCAATTAATATTGGAAGAGGTTTAGAATTAATGATTGATACCATGCAATATTTAGATGATTGTCAGTTTATCATAATAGGTGATGGAGAAATTACTAGTGAAATTAAAAATTTAATTTTAGAAAAAAAGCTATCTAATAAAATTTTTATGCTAGGAAAAAAAACACCATCCGAGCTTAAAAAAATAACACCACACGCTAATTTAGGAATTAGTATTGAAGAAGATTTAGGCTTAAATTACAGATACGCCTTGCCAAATAAATTATTTGATTATATCCATGCAAATATTCCTGTTTTAGTTTCAGATTTACCAGAAATGAAACGAATTGTATTAGATTATCAAGTAGGAGAAATCATCAAAAATAGAGAACCAAAACTACTCGCTCAACAAATAACAAACTTCCTTAAACAAAACCAAACAATACTTCAAAAAAATCTAAAAACAGCTGCTTTAGACTTGCAATGGAAAAATGAAGAAAAGGTGTTAAGAGAAGTCTTTGAAGATTTTATTTAAAAAGAAGATTTAATAATTATTAAATTACTGATTTTAAATAAATTACAAACATATTAAAGCTGTTATTTTGTTAATAACTTCCCTTGAATAAAATTTTTATATACGCATCAAAAACTGTATATTTGTTTCTTGTATTAACAAAGAGAATAAACAAGTTAAAAATGAGTGAAGATAAGAAAAAACAGAATTATGGAGCCGATAGTATTCAGGCGTTGGAAGGAATGGAGCATGTTAGAATGCGTCCATCAATGTATATTGGAGATGTAGGTGTAAGAGGTTTGCATCATTTGGTTTATGAAGTAGTTGATAACTCTATTGATGAAGCAATGGCTGGTCATTGTGATACTATTTCGGTAATTATAAACGAAGACAATTCTATTTCTGTTAAAGATAACGGACGTGGTATTCCTGTTGGAATGCACAAAAAAGAAGGAGTTTCTGCTTTACAAGTGGTAATGACTAAAATTGGAGCAGGAGGGAAATTTGATAAAGATTCATATAAAGTATCTGGAGGATTACACGGAGTTGGTGTGTCTGTAGTAAACGCACTTTCATCGCAATTAAAAGCAACTGTTTTTAGAGAAGGAAAAGTATATGAGCAAGAATATGAAAGAGGGAAAACACTATATCCTGTAAAAGTTGTTGGAGAAACAGGTGAAAGAGGTACTATGGTTACCTTTAAAGCAGATACCGAGATTTTTCAAACTGCCATAGATTACAATTACGAAACGCTTGCTACACGTATGCGTGAATTGTCTTTCTTAAATCAAGGAGTAACTATTTCTATTACAGATAAACGTAGAAAAGATGATGAAGGTAATTTTATACACGAAGAATTTTTAAGTAACGAAGGACTTAGTGAATTTGTAAGATACTTAGACGCAACTCGTGAGCAATTAATCTCTACAGTAATTGCTATTGAAGGAGAGAAAAACGGGATTCCTGTTGAGGTCGCTATGGTGTATAATACATCGTATGCAGAAAATTTACATTCGTATGTAAACAACATCAATACACATGAAGGAGGAACACATCTTGCTGGTTTCCGTAGAGGATTAACACATACTTTAAAAAAATATGCTGAAGGTTCAGGTTTATTAAAAAACTTAAAATTTGATATTGCAGGTGATGACTTCCGTGAAGGATTAACCGCAATTATTTCTGTAAAAGTTGCAGAACCACAATTTGAAGGACAAACAAAAACAAAATTAGGGAATAGAGAAGTTTCTGCTGCAGTAAGTCAAGCAGTTTCCGAAATGTTAACCGATTATTTAGAAGAACATCCAGATGATGCTAAAATTATTGTTCAAAAAGTAATTTTAGCAGCTCAAGCACGTCATGCTGCAAGTAAAGCTCGTGAAATGGTGCAACGTAAAACAGTGATGTCTGGTGGAGGTTTGCCAGGAAAATTATCTGACTGTGCTTGGTCTGATCCAGAAAAATGCGAAATTTTCTTAGTTGAGGGAGATTCCGCTGGTGGTACTGCAAAATTAGGAAGAGATCGTAATTTTCAAGCTATTTTACCTTTGCGTGGAAAAATTCTAAATGTAGAAAAAGCCATGCAACACAAAGTTTTTGAAAATGAAGAAATTCGCAGTATGTACACTGCACTTGGTGTAACTGTTGGAACAGAAGACGACCAAAGAGCACTAAATGTAAGTAAATTACGTTATCATAAAATAGTGATTATGTGTGATGCCGATGTTGATGGTAGTCATATTGAAACTTTAATTCTAACCTTCTTCTTTAGATATATGCGTGAATTGGTTGAAAATGGAAATATTTATGTTGCTGCACCTCCTTTATACTTAGTAAAAAAAGGAAAAAATAAAGAATATGCTTGGAATGAAGAAGATCGTGATGCGTTAACCGCAAAATTTGGTGGTGGAACAATACAACGTTATAAAGGTCTTGGAGAGATGAATGCTGTGCAATTATGGGATACCACAATGAATCCTGAGCATAGAACCATGCGTCATGTAACTATTGAAAATGCTGCTGAAGCTGATAGAGTATTCTCTATGTTAATGGGAGATGATGTTCCGCCAAGACGTAAATTTATTGAAGACAATGCAACCTATGCTAATATTGATATATAAACTAACAACAACCAAAATAAATTATTAATTAAATTTTTATAAAATGAAAAAACTATTTTTTGGATTGTTAATACTAACGGCTCTTACTGTAAAAGCCCAAAGTTTTGAAGATATTTTATCTGCAGGTAAAGAAGATGCTTCTATTTATTTAGGTAATTATTTACAACCACTTTATAAAGGAATTATTTATGATTTGAATAGTGGTTGGTACCATACAGGAAAAACACATAAAAAATATGGGTTTGACATCACCATCAATGCAAGTGCTTCTTTTGTGCCAGATAAAGATAAAATTTTTACTTTTAAAAATTCAGATTATAGTGCGTTAGAATTGCAAAGTGGCTTGGCATCAGATAATTTACCAACGGTTATGGGAACGACTAGTACAAAACGCATTAGTGTAAAAATCCCTGTTGATGCTCTTGGGAATACCGTACCTTTTGGAAGTCATGCTGGTTTTAAAGTAGCTTCTTTTGAAACTTTAGATGGTATTGAAGATCAATTACCAGCCATTCCAACGCCAATGATTCAATTTGGAATTGGTTTGCCTTCAAAAACGGATTTAAAATTGCGTTTTGTTCCGAGTGTTGGAAATGAAGATGTGAAATTTAATTTATTTGGTATTGGTTTACAACACAACTTATTACAACATTTTAAAATAGCAGATAAAAATCCGCTTTTTAATTTATCTATTTTAGGAGCATTCACCACCTCTAAAACGGTTTATGCACCAAAAGATAGTACTATTGGTGTAAACCAAGAAACTATTATTAAAATTAATGCTTATACTGCTCAATTAATTGGTGATATTGATTTAAAAATTATCAATTTTTATGCAGGTTTAGGTTATACTGCTGGATCTGCTTCAACGCAAGTTATGGGAGATTACACTTTCCATTATTCTTATGAAGGAATTGGTTTACCAGACACAACGGCTCATATTCACAATCCAATAGACATCAATTATTCACTAAGTGGTGTTAAAGCTACTTTAGGGATGCGTTTAAATATTGTATGGTTTAAGATTTTTGCAGATTATACCTTCCAAGAATACCAAACAGCTAATGCTGGAATTGCATTTAGCTTTAAATAGAACTTTACAGTTATTTGAATATAAAATAAACAATGAAACAACTATACAAATTATCCGTAATTATATTCCTTAGCCTTAGCTTTTTTTCTTGTGTAGCTGATGAAGAAGAAATTTCAACACAAGATTTACTCTTTGGAAAATGGAAAACAACATCATATACAGAAAATGGAATTACTCCAAATGATTTTACAAATTGTGATTATGAAAGAACTGTAGAATTTTCTGATAATGAAATTACGTTTGTAGATTTTATGTTAGATGATACCAATACAGATTGTATTATTGACGAAACTTACAGTTTTGATTATGAGTTAATTAATGATAGTTTATTTAAGATAATACGTCCGAATGGTATGGTTTTAGAAAACGAAATTTTAGCATTATCATCAACCGAATTAAAAATTAAAGCTATGGTTAATGATGTTGCTGAAGAAACAACTTTTGAAAGAATATATTAATAATTTAGTGTTAAAACGCTAATAAAAAATAATTAAAATGAAAGTAACCGTAGTAGGCGCAGGAGCTGTAGGAGCAAGCTGTGCAGAGTACATTGCAATGAAAAACTTTGCAGAAGAAGTGGTAATTTTAGACATTAAAGAAGGTTTTGCCGAAGGTAAAGCAATGGATTTAATGCAAACGGCTTCATTAAACAAATTTGATACAACTTTAACAGGTGTAACAAATGATTATTCCAAAACTGCAAACAGTGATGTTTGTGTAATTACCTCTGGTATTCCTCGTAAACCAGGAATGACACGTGAGGAGTTAATTGGTATAAATGCTGGTATTGTGAAAATGGTATCTTCTAGTTTATTAGAACACTCACCAAATACCATTTTTATTATAGTGAGTAATCCAATGGATACTATGGCTTACCTTGTTCATAAAACAACTGGCATTGCTAAAAATAGAATTATTGGTATGGGTGGAGCGTTAGATTCCGCTCGTTTTAAATACCGTTTAGCAGAAGCCTTAGGAGCTCCAATTTCTGATATTGATGGAATGGTCATAGGTGGTCATAGTGATAAAGGAATGATTCCTTTAACTAGAATGGCTACAAGAAATGCTGTAAGAGTTACTGAATTTTTAAGTGAAGAACGTCTTGAACAAGTTGCAGCAGATACCAAAGTTGGAGGAGCTACTTTAACAGGATTATTAGGTACATCTGCTTGGTACGCACCAGGAGCAGCAGTATCAGAAATGGTAAAGGCGATCGCTTTAGATTCTCATAAAATGTTTCCAGCTTCTACCTTATTAGAAGGAGAATATGACTTAGATGATATTTCAATTGGAGTACCTGTAATTTTAGGTAAAAAAGGAATTGAAAAAATTGTAAAAATTGAATTAACAGCAGCAGAAAAAGCAAAAATGCAAGAAAGTGCTGCTGCGGTTAAAAAAACGAATGGTTTACTAGCATTGTAAATGTTTATTCAAATATTCACTCATACTATAACTTGAAGTTATAGTAGGAGTAAAAAAAAATCTCATTACCTTAATTGATAATGAGATTTTTTGGTTTATTTATTGTGCTATAAATTCTATAATTATTCGCTCTAAAATAATTTTTATGTTAAAATAAGGTATATTTTTATTATTTATTTTTACATTTGTGTAAAAATAATAAATATTATGAATTTTGATACCGTTATTCCAACATCAAAAAGAATTGAACGCTTGCAATATGAAAATCCGTGGTGGATAACAGGAAATGTGCAACCCGTCTATCAAGAAATGTCTAAACGTTTATACTTTAATTTGTTTTATCCATTTGTAAAAGAAATTGATATTAAGCGTGCTGTGGTACTTATGGGTCCTAGAAGAGTAGGAAAGACGGTAATGATGTATCATACCATTCAAGAGCTAATTAAAGAAAATATTAAACCAAAAAAAATATTTTTTATAGGTATTGATAATCCTATTTATATGCAGTTGAGCTTAGAAGATATCTTACTATTAGCAAAAGAAGCTGTACAAGTAAATCAGCTTGATGGCTCTTTTGTTTTTTTTGATGAAATTCAGTATTTAAAAGATTGGGAAAGACATCTTAAAGTTTTAGTAGATAGATATCCAAAAATTAAATTTGTAGTATCAGGATCTGCTGCTGCAGCTTTACGGTTACAAAGTACAGAAAGTGGCGCAGGAAGATTTACTAATTTTATGTTGCCACCATTAACTTTTCACGAATATATTCATTTGAAAAATTTGCAACATTTAGTACAAGCCAAAACAATTGTTTATAATAATAAGAAAATACCTTTTTTTATTGCTCACGATAATAAGGCACTTAATAATGAATTTATTCATTACCTTAATTTTGGAGGTTATCCTGAAGTAGTATTGTCTGAAAAAATACAATCAAATATGGGACGATATATAAAAAATGATATTGTAGATAAAGTTTTACTTAGAGATTTACCAAGTTTATATGGCATTAAAGATGTGCAAGAGTTAAATAGTTTTTTTACCTATTTAGCATATAATACTGGAAATGAATTTTCATTTGAAAGATTGTCTAAAGATAGTGGTATTCAAAAAGGAATCATTAAAAAATATTTAGAATATCTTGAAGCTGCATTTTTAATCAAGGTAATACATAAAATTACTGATACTGCTAAACGGTTTAAAAGAGTAACAAGCTTTAAAGTTTATTTAACAAATCCTTCTTTAAGAACTGCTTTGTTTTCCCCTGTTTCTATAATAGATAACGAAATGGGTAATATGGTTGAAACAGCAATTTTTTCTCAATGGATGCACCGTGAAAATTTAGATTTAAAATATGCACGATGGAAAATGGGTAGATCTGAAGGTGAAGTTGATATTGTGTTGTTAGATAATAAAATATTTAAACCTCAATGGTGTGTAGAGGTAAAATGGAGCAATCGTTATGTTGATAAACCAAAAGAATTAAAAAGTTTAATTTATTTCTGTAAACGCAATAATTTTAAAGCAAGCCTAGTTACCACAATTGATGTTTTAGACAATAAACTTATCGATAACATTAACATAACCTATGTTCCTGCTGCAATTTATGCTTATAATGTTGGCGTGAATACAATAGAATTAAAATCTAATTGGTAAATTTTTGTATTCATACCATTTATTCTAGCTGGTGCGCACTACACCTTTATTTGTAAGCAATTACAAACTATTGAGAATAAAGTTTATTCAAAACGTATCTATTCAGCCATTAATTCCTCTCAAAGCATACAAAATAAAAAATAAAACTCTCGCAAAGGCGCAAAGACGCTAAGTTGAATGTAATTTTGATTTAGAGGATATTATCATTCTACCATAATTTGGTAATAACTAATTATCCTATTTTTTTACTGATAACTTGGTAACCTTTGCGCCTTTGCGTCTTTGCGAGAAAAAGAGGGTGAATAGTTAC
>CAZYKN010000089.1:0-7301 GCA_964648135.1 uncultured Flavobacteriaceae bacterium | reverse complement strand
AACGGGAAAAGATAAATAATTTATAGCGTATTTTGATGTTGAATTGGTATAAATCACTTTGGAATAATATTATCCTATAAAACAGAACAGTATTTAGCTTAGCGTCTTTGCGACGCTGCGAGAGTTTTATTTTTACTTTGTAATCTTTGAGAGAAACTATTGGCTGAATAGTTGCGTTAATTTTCAATAAAATCTTTTGAAGAATCTAAACTCAATTTTCCTCCAACAACATCAAAATACATTTTAAAGTCCGATTTTAAACTCCATAAAGGATACTTAAATGTTGCTGGTTGATTTTTTTCAAAGAAAAAATGACCAACCCAAGCAAAACCATAACCTGTTAATGGAACAAATAGCAACCAATATGGATTGAGATGAATAATTGCGGTTATCACTAAAGCCAACACTATGGTTGTACCTATTATGTGAAGCAATCTGCAAGTATAGTTACTGTGCTCCTTTAGATAAAATTTGTAAAATTCGGTATAATTTTGAATGTGATTTTCCATAAAACAAATATAATAAAAATTATAAATGGCAATAATACCAATTTAAAAGATGCCTGCCTTCGCAGGAATGACATAACAAAAGGATAAGTTTAGCCTAACTAAAACCCATACTTTAATCCAAATTCAAAGTTACTTTTTGGCATAGGAATGAATTGTTTTTCGTAATAATCTTCATCTAAAATATTGTTTGCTAAACCATAGATTACAAAACTTTTAAAGTTTATATTTATTTTAGCATCTAATACATGATATTTATTAATTGGTCGTTCAATATATCTATACGAAATACTCTGTGTAAAATACTTAAAAAACTGAGTTTCTAAATTAGCCGTAAAATGATGTTTTATAGTATTGTCTAACAAATAACGTGATTTAAAGACGTTTATAGCTCCATAATCATCTTCTAAAAAAGTATAACCAAAATTTAATTTCTGATTAAAATGATTCATGATAAAAGGTATTTTTGTGTGTAATTCAAATCCTTTAGTGTTAATATTTCTTAGGTTTTCTGCTTTATAAAACGGACTAGCACTTGTCTCTTTTACATAATCTATTAAATTACTAGAATTTCTATAAAAAACACCTACAGAAAGACTGTATTTTTTAGTATTGTAATTAAATCCTAAATCTTGTGTAAAAGCCTTTTCTGGTTTTAAATTGGTATTTCCTTGTAAAAAATTTGGAATATTAATATACATTTCGGTATAAGTTGGTACTCTGTAAGACGAGCCCATATTCCAATATAAATGTAATTTGTCATTCGCTTTAAAACCTACATCTAAACCTGGAAAATAATTTATACCAAAATCAGAGAAAGAGCTCAAAGAAATTCCAGGTGTAAAATTTAATTTATCATTTGCCACACTAAAACGATGTTCTAAAAAAGTATTTAACATTACTCTTTCTTGATTTCCTAAATTATTACTTGCTAATGTAACTTTAGCAACATCAACACCAAAGCCTGTTGTTCCAAAAGTTGATTTATAAGAAGTGTTTAATTCCATTCCTATTTTATTAGAAATATTATGATTTCTTGAAAAAGTTGGGTCATTTCGTTTTAATAAAAACACATCCTGATTTCGTTTCCAATATACTTTAGGTTTTATTAAAAAATTATTTAGCCTATATTTGGTTGAAAGACCAACTAAACTTGCTTGAGTTTCTTCATATTCATTAAAATTAGAAGCAGGTGAAGTATAAAAATACTGTGCTCCAAATTTTCTATCTGCAAAAGTAGCAATTAGGTTTATAGGTGCTTTCTTTGTTTTAAAACTACTTTTTATAAAGTAATTGTTATTGATGAAATCGGTATTTTCACGATAGCCCTCGCTTTTTTGTTGAGAATATTGTGCAAAGACATCCCATTTTTTAAATTTTCTACTTGCTACAACACCACCTTTTTGATATTTATTTGATCCATAAACAGTACTCAATGTTAATTGGTTTGTTATTTTTTTAGTAACAATATTTATAGCTCCACTAAAAGCATTCTGCCCAAAAACACGAGCAGCAGCACCTTTAATGATTTCAATTCGTTCTATATTTTCTAAAGGAATCATCATATTCATAGTATGATGACCTGTTTGTGGATCTTCCACTTTAAAACCATCAATAAGAATAAGCGTTTGCTGAAAATTACCTCCTCTTAATTTAATGTCTGCTTGCATTCCGTTTGTTCCACGTTTTACCACATCAATTCCTTCAATACTTTGTAGTAAATCTGTTAAATTAGAAACTGTTGATTCTTGAATTTCTTTAGCAGAAATAAGGGTAATTTTTTTTGATGTTTTTGAAAAAGGCACTTCAATTCTAGAAGAAGTGATAATTACTTCTTGTAAATTTTCTTTCTGTTCCTTTTGCGAATATCCTACTATGGTAAAGAGGATAAAAATAAATTGTAGTAGTTTATGAAATTTCATTTTTTTAAAATTTTGACAAAGCTATCAAAATAAAAAGTTGTTTATAACGAAAGAAGTTCTTTTTTTAATAAAAATTAAGTAGTTTTGTTTTTAGAAATTATAAAAATCCCATTTTAAAACTACTTCTATGAAAATCATAAAATCTTTATTTGTA
Organism: uncultured Flavobacteriaceae bacterium; assembly: GCA_964648135.1. Taxonomy (GTDB): domain Bacteria; phylum Bacteroidota; class Bacteroidia; order Flavobacteriales; family Flavobacteriaceae; genus S010-17. Next base: position 4,719 of record CAZYKN010000089.1, on the reverse strand, counting down.
TTATTCTTTTTATTGATGTCTGTTTTTTCTCAAAGTCAGAATCCAAAAAGGCAAGCACTAATTAATGAATCGCTTAAAAATGACAATATTAAAACTCAGTTTATGGTTTTAAGAGAGAAATCTCCTAGTTATCAAAATTTTAAAAATATAAGGCTAGTTTATTTTAATAAGCTAAAATCAAATGTTTTAGATACGCTAAACAGCTTTAATAATAAACTTAAAACAGCCAATTCAAAAATTGACGAGCAGCACACTAAAATAGAAAAATTAAACGCTTCAATTCAAGAAATTAAGGGCAATCTATCTAGTGTTACGGAAGAGAAAGATAGTATTAATTTTTTTGGAATTAAAACCAACAAAGCTACTTATAATACTGCCTTATGGTCTATTATTTCTGTATTGTTATTGACTACATTATTCTTTTTGTTTCGTTATAAAAGCAGTAACAAACTAACAAAAGATGCAAAAACAGCTTTTAAAGAAGTTGAAGATGAATATGAAATTCACCGTAAAAAATCGTTAGAACGAGAACAAGTTTTACGAAGAAAACTTCAAGACGAAATTAACAAACAACGAAATGTTTAAAATAGAAACAATCATTTAGTAGATATAAAATTATGATGTTTTTCAAATGCTGTGTATAGTTAAAAACCTCAATAAAAAAATTAAAAACAATCAAGAGAATCAAGGTTATTTTTATAGCTTTACCACCAAATGAAAACACTTTATATCGTTAGACACGCAAAATCATCTTGGAATTACCAAGGCATTAAAGACATTGACAGACCGCTTAAAAAAAGAGGAATTAATGATGCTTATTTAATGTCTATTGCCCTAGAAAAAACCATTGCAAGACCAGATGTCTTTATATCAAGTAGTGCAAATAGAGCGTTACATACAGCAATGATATTTTGTGAAAATCTTAAATTTCCGTTAGCAAATTTACAGATTAAAAAATCGCTATATAGTTTTAGTGATGGTTACCTTATTAAAACCATAAAAGCTTTAGATGATGGATTTGATTCTGCTATGATTTTTAGTCATGATCATGGAATTAATGATTTTGTTAATAATTTTGGAAATGAACAAATTAATCATGTTCCAACTTGTGGTGTTATTGGAATTCAATTTAACACCAAACATTGGAAAAACATAAAACCTGTTAAGTCTAACGGAAAAACCTTTTTGTTTGATTATCCAAAAAAACATAAACCTCAAAAATAATCTATTTTGAAAATAAAGAAATATGCTGCGATTGATATAGGTTCTAATGCCATCCGTTTGTTAATTTCAAATGTTATTGAAACTAAAGAAAATGAGCCTCATTATAAAAAAGTTTCTTTGGTACGTGTTCCTATTAGATTAGGAAAAGATGTGTTTGGTAAAGGAACTATTTCTAAAGAAAATCAGCAACGTATGATGGATGCTATGAAAGCATACAAATTGCTAATGCAAGTGCATCAAACTGAAAAATATATGGCTTGCGCTACGTCTGCCATGCGTGAATCTGAAAATGGTAAAGAGGTAGTAGATTTAATTAACAAAGAAACAGGAATTAAAATAAACATCATTAACGGTGAAACAGAAGCAAAAATTATTTCATCAACCGATTTAAGTGAGCTTATTGATGGAAATAAATCTTATTTATACGTAGATGTTGGAGGTGGAAGTACAGAATTTACGGTCTTTTCAAAAGGAAAAGTTATTGCTTCTAAATCTTATAAAATGGGAACTGTTCGTTTGTTAGATAAAAAGAAAAATAAAGAAACGTGGAGGTCTATTGAAAAATGGATTAAAACAAATACAAAAGATATAGGAAGTGTTTCACTTATTGGTTCTGGTGGAAATATTAACACTATTTTTAAGCGTTCTGGAAACAAACTAGGAAAACCGTTAAGCTATATTTACCTCAACGCACACTATAAATTCTTAAAATCTATGACTTATGAGGAGCGCATTTCTGAACTCTCTCTAAATCCAGATAGAGCAGATGTTATTATTCCTGCAACTAAAATTTACCTCTCTGCAATGAAATGGAGCAATGCCAGAAAAGTATATGTTCCTAAAATTGGATTGGCAGATGGTATTATTAAAAGTTTGCATTTAGGAAAGTTTGATTAATAGTACTTTTTAATTTATTATATATATCGGTTTAAACGTAGTTTGTTCTAGATAAAAATACAATAATTTTGGGTTTAGTACTTATTTTACAAAAAACCTATACCACCGTTTCTGTGCGATTGCATTACGTAGCGTTACAAACCAACCTTAACGAACAATCAATTTTTTTACCAAGCTAGATGTATCCGATTTTAATCGAATAAAATAAACACCTTTTGATACATTGAGTTGTATTTGATGACGATTTGAGTTTATTATATTTTCACTATAAACTTGCTTTCCTGAAATATCATAAATAGTAATCGCTAACGGAAGAACATTATTTTTTGATATAGTAAAAGAGCCTTTTGAAGGATTTGGGTAAATTTGAATAGCATTTAATGCTTGTTCTGTTATACCTGCAACTTGCCCTTCAATTACAAAATTATCAATAAAAACACCTTCATTATTCACACCTTGATCTGATAAAAATGAAAATCTAAATAGAATATTATTCTCATTAGTAATTAAAGCTAAATCATGACGATATTCTTTTAAAGTAGAATCAGTACCTGTCCATTGTTTTCCTATGGTTAATTGGTGTGCATCATAATTACTATTGTACCAATTGGCATCGTTTGCAGTACCTAATACTTCCCAAGACTGCCCTTGATTTGTAGAATATTCAACATATAAAACATCATAATCTTGTTCTAAATCAAATGCCATGTTAAACTTTAAAACAGGATTTGTAATAGTTGTTAAATCGTAACAAGGAGAAACTAAATAACTACTTGCATTATCTGGATAATTAAAATGCAAGTTGGTAGTGTAGCCTGTATTTCCAGAAGCACTAAGCAATGTTGTTGTTGGTTGCCCAATTTGCCAAACATTTTGATTTCCAACAATTAGCCAACTATTGTTGTTGTTTGAAAACGGATTTAAAACAGTAGGTGTATTATCAGATTGATTGACGTAAAAATAAGTATTTAAACTGTTATTGTCATTATAAACATCGTTTGTTATGCTTGTGGTTACGTGCAAAGTATGTTTTCCTAATGACAAGGTATTGGTTTCAGGTAACGAAATTGAAGTTGTTTGAAGACTGTTTATTAATCCGTTATAAACGAAATTAAAATTATTATTATCAATACTATAATTAATTTGTACTTGATTGATGTTATTTTGTCCGTTATTTTTTACCTCTAAAAGTGGTATTATGGTGTTGTTACAACTAACTGTTAAGCTTGGATTGCTAATATTAACTAACCTAACATCGTTTGTAGGTGCAATAACTTCAATAGGTGAGCTCCAAACGCTTCTTCCATAAGTTCCTGCAATTATTTTAGCATCATTTATATTAATTTCTAAATCACGGACAGGCACGTTTGGTAAGTTTTGAGAATAGGTTTCCCAATCTGTCATACTATCGTTAATATGATAAACTCCTAAAGAAGTTCCAACATATAAATCGTTTTGCGGACTGTGAGGCTGATGTTTTATAATGAGCTTAGATTCAAAAGGTAAATTACCCGTAATATTTGAAAAGGTATTTCCTCCATCAGTAGATTTTAACACTTGACCATCTTCACCGCTACTTGTAGTTAAATACACTATATTTCCGTTATCGTTATTAATTTCTACTGAACTAATATTGTCGTTGGAGTTGTAAATGTTTGTAAATGATAACCCTCTATTGGTACTTTTATAAAGTGATGAATATCTAGCTACAAAAATAATATTAGAATTATTAGGGTCAATTTCTACTCTATGAATTCTACCTCCAAACTCATTTCCAGAAATTTGTAACCATTGTGAATTTACGAGTTGATATAATTTTGTAAAACCAGCATATAAATCACCTTCACTATTAAACTGCATTGGTGTAACCCAATTACCTTGCTCCGGAGAACCTGTAACGCCTTGTCCTGAAACTCCTCCATTGTGAGTAACACTTAAAGAACCTCCATATTGAGTAAAACCATAATATGTATTTGGGTTGTTTGGATCAACTGCGCAATCCATTCCGTCTCCACCATGATAATTGTACCAAGTATTGTTACTAAAAGCAAAACCTCCGTTATCTTGCAATCCTCCAACAATATTATTTTTTGATTGCTTTGCATTTGCAATTCGGTATAACATACTAATTGCCAAGCCTTCATTCAATTCATTAAAAGAATTTCCATCATCAGTTGATTTATAGATTCCGCCATCGCTACCACAATATAAATCACCATTAAAATATCTTAAAAAGTGAATATCAGCATGCGTAAATGTTGGCGAAGCGCTATTATACCATTGGTTTATTTGATTAAAATGATTACCTCCATTAGTAGATTTCCAAAGGTCTAAAACACCTACAAAAAGGATGTTTTCATCTGTATCAGATACGGTTAAAGCCATATCATACCAAGATTGTGTGCTTCCTCCAAAAATATTATTTGTTTCTGCTGTTTGTGTAAATGAATCACCACTATTTACAGATTTATAAAGTCCTTGAAAACTATTATTGCTTCCTGCGCTTAAAACATATACAAGATTGCTATTTGCAGGAGTAACATCAATAGCCAACCTATTAGAAGACTGTGGTAAACCCGAATTAATTAAGGTAAAATG
>CAZYKN010000088.1:4658-7443 GCA_964648135.1 uncultured Flavobacteriaceae bacterium | reverse complement strand
ATTTTAGTTTTTCCTTCCCAAATTCTTGCTATCATACTTGTAATTTTTTAATGTTCATTTCCTTTATAAATCCACATTGGTTGAGTGTTTCCTGCTTTTTTAAATCCTGCTTTTCAATAAAAATTAATTGCCTTTTCGTCTGCGGTTAACATTTGCATATAAAAATTCTTATATTTTTTTGCATTTTAGCCATTATCATTTTCCCAATTCCTTTTCCTTGATAATTCGGATGCACAAATGAGGATAGTAAACCATCAAATATCCATCAGAAATAGCGTTTCCAATAAAAAAGACATCTTTGTTGAATTGGTATTACTAATGTTTTTCATACCTTTTTCACTCACAACTTGTCGTCTTTACGCCTTTGCGAGAAAAACAGGGTGAATAGATACAACCAATCTGCTAATTCTTAATTATTTTTTTAGTAAAACGTCTATTTTCAGTTTGAATATTTACAAAATATAAACCTTTAGATAATTTAGAGATATCTAAAGTAGTTTCTTGTCTTAATCCTTGTTTAGAAAATATTTTTTTACCTTGTACATCAGTAATGCTTATATTAAATATTGATTGCAAATCATGAAGTTGCACGGTAATTTTATTAGTTGTTGGTATAGGAAATATATTAAAATTGGATGTTGTAAAATCCGTTATCGTTGCCACACCACTTGTTGTAAAAGTTACACTTGAAGACCAAAAACTAGAATCATTTTCAGAACAAACAGCACGAACGTAAGCATCATAAGTTGTTCCAGAAGACAAACCATTTATAGTAAAATAATCTGTTGTTGTAGTATAAATTGTTCCTGTTCCTTGAGTAAAACCAGTAGGTCCATATTCAATTTCCCAAGTTGATGCAGGAGGACTATTCACTTCACTTATAAAAAGAGAAACCGAATTATTAGCTACACTATCTACAATAAATTCTGATGGTGTATAACACGAAGGAGGTGCTCCACAATTTATAGTAGCTTCCCAACCAGAACGTGTAACACTTTGATCTGATGTAAATACAAAAGTTAAACATCCACCATTTGTTAATGTTCCAGAAACAGTTCCTGGAGAGTTGTTTCCTGTATATTCACCTATTAAATTATTTACACTGTTACCATCATAAATTTTTAATTTATCATAGTTGTTTTCTGTTTCAAAACTATTAAAAGTAACCGTTACCACTTCTCCACTATTTATAGGACAAATTGTAGTTGTTATATTCTCAAAATTATCATAATTGGAATTGATTCCGCCTGTATCATAAAACACGTCTCCACAAGAAAGCGGTAAAGAAGGTGTTGTAAATGAAATAGGAACAGACCAAATACTATAATCACCATTTCCACAATTAGAACGCACATAAACATCATAAGTTGTTCCTGCTATTAATCCGTTAATGGTAAAATAATCTGATGTTGTAGTGTAAATTGTTCCTGTACCTTGAATAAAACCAGATTCACCATACTCAATTTCCCAAGAAGGTGCTTGTGGCTGATTAGCATCATTAATAAATAAATTGACTGAATCAAAAGAAACAGCATCAACAATAACATCAGATGGAGGAAAACATGATGGAGGAGTTTGACAAGTAATATACGCTTCCCAACCAGCTCTATTTATAGTATAATCCGATGTAAATACAAAAGTTAAGCATCCTCCATTAGCTAAAGTAGCATAAACTGTTTCAGGAGAATTTATTCCAGTATATTCACCTATTAAATTGGTAGTAGTATCTCCATCATAAATGGTTAAAAAATCGTAATTATTTTCTAATTCAAAAGAACTAAAAGATGCAATTACAATTTCTCCACTTACTTCTGGACAAATGGTTATGGTGTTATTTTCATAATTAGAGTAATTATCGTTTACACCTCCTGTATCATAAAATACTTCTCCACAAAGAGGAACATATAATACTGTTGTAAAAGTAGTTAGTGAAGACCAATAACTATATTCACCATTTCCACAAAGTGCTCGTATATAAACATCATAAGTTACGCCTCCATTAAGACCTGAAATTGTAAATGAAGTGCTATTTGTTGTAAATACTGTGCCATTTCCTTGAATAAAGCCTGTATTACCATATTCTACTTCCCAAGTTGAAGCTGAAGGCTGGTTGGTATCATTAAAAGATATTGTAGCTGTATTTTCTGTAATATTATCTATTAAAATATTGGATGGCATTTCACATAACGGAGGGGTTTCACAAGAAACAGAGGCAAGCCAACCTTCACGGTTTTCATTAAAATCTGATGTAAAAACAAAAGTTAAACATCCACCGTTTGCCTGTGTTGCAGAAATAGTTCCTGGAGAATTTGTTCCTGTATATTCTCCTATTAAATGAGTAGTAGTATCTCCATCATAAATTTTTAATTTATCAAAATTAGTTTCTACATTAAATAATAAAAAAGATACTGTAACAATATCACCTGTATTATCAGGACAAATAGTGGTAGTTATATTTTCATTATTAGAATAATTGCCATTAACTCCTCCAGAATCAGTAAACATATCTCCACAAACAACAAGAGTAGATTTTGCTTGTGAGTTGTAATCTTTAATAGAAGGATTCGTATTTTTATTTAAAGAAATCCAGCTTGTATTTATAACAATAAGAGCAAAAAGTAACAGAATTTGATAATAGTTTTTCATAAGGTTTAAAGTAAGACTAGTTGCAATATAACAACTTAAATTTAAAAAACCCTACAAAGGAACTATTTTTTTAGGATGTTCTTTGTTGTTACACAGAGATTTTATTGTTTTACTCACCCTCTGAAAACTGTTTACTGAA
>CAZYKN010000088.1:0-4558 GCA_964648135.1 uncultured Flavobacteriaceae bacterium | reverse complement strand
TGCACGGAGATTTTATTGTTGCTCTTTACTATACACTGACTACTGAAGACTGAAGACTGCCAACTGAACACTGAAAACTCTTTACAATTACATCCTCCTAGGATAAATAATTAATCGTTGTCCTATTCTTAATTTTGTAGAATGCATTCCATTCCATCTTTTAATTTTCGCTACACTTACTCCGTAACGTCTAGCAATTTTTCCTAAAAAGTCGCCATTTTTAACTTTGTAACGAATACGATTATTCATTTCGGTATATTTTGGTAGCGGTTTCTCTCTTTTGGCATCATCTGCTTTAGCGTAGGCGTAAATTCGGTCTTCATTTTGAACAAAAGAACCTATAAAACTTTTGGGTAAAACCAAGCTGTAATCTCTATCTTTTATTACAGGAATAATTTCTAACTTATATTGCGGATTTAAAAATTTTAATACATTCTTTTCAATAGGAATGGCTTGAGTAATCTGATCAAAAGTAATTTGTTGTTGCACTCTAATAGAGTCTACTTCAAAAAATTGTAATTTATTTTCTGAGGCTTTTATATTGTGAACATCTGCAAATTCAAATAGATACATTGTTGCATAAAAAATAGGAACATAACTTGCTGTTTCTCTAGGTAAAAAATCTCTGATATTCCAATAATTTCGGTATCCTTTGGCTCTCCTTATCGCTTTACTTACATTTCCTGGACCAGAATTGTAGGCTGCTAAAGCCAAATCCCAATCTTGAAAAGTATTGTTTAACGCTTTTAAATACTTACAAGCAGCTTCGGTCGATTTTTGCGCATCACTACGTTCATCTACATAAGAGCTTACATTTAAGTTAAATTGCTTTCCTGTTTGATACATAAATTGCCATAAACCCGTTGCTCCAACAGGTGATTTTGCCGTAGGATTCAATGCCGATTCTACAACTGCTAAATATTTCATTTCAAGCGGAATATCATACTTTGCCAATTGCGCTTCAATCATAGGAAAATAATAAGATGCCTTTTCTAATAATTTTGCATATTTATCTTTTTTATGTTTTAAAAAGGATTTAACAATAGCTTCTAAAATTTCATTATATTCAATATTAAACGGTGTTTTACTGTTTAAATATGCCAATCTTTCTTTAAAAACTGCTGTGGTTAATTCCGTTTCATCATTTATAATTGTTGTATTTATTAAATTAAGATTTAAAGGAGAATTTTCTAATTCAGAAAACCACAATTCATCAATAATTTTTGCGTACTCATCATCAGATAACATAGATAAGTCTTCGTTGATATATGTTTCTGTTAGTGGAGCTGGTTCGGTTTGAATTAATGTAGGCTTTATTTCAGAAAGTTGTAATGTGTCAATAGATTTTGATATTACTTGAATTTCTTCCGTTTTAACAATGGTATCTAAACGTTTGCTTTGTAATGTATTCTCTTGAGCTTGAAGCTGAAAAAATAAACCGATAAGAAGAAAACTAAGATTAAATTTCATGTGTTCTTTGTATTTTGAATTGTTTACTATAAAAATCCCATTTTAAATGGAAGCCTAAAAAAGGAAAGCAATATTACAACTTTTATTAAAAACGCAATGAGTTCTTTAAAGATTAACACTATTTTTAACTCACAACTTAATATTTTTAAACCTCTATGTTCAAAAAAAATTGATGAATTCTTATATTTTAATCCCAAAACGCCTAAAAAAAGGATTTATTTTGTAAATAGTAAAACTAAAATTTGCATAAACTAAATTAATTCACAATATTTGTAGTTATTAATCAAACCTAAAATTAATGACACGTATTAAAATCAATCATTTTGTATTTGTAGTATTATTTTTACTGCCTGTTTTTGCAATAGCACAAACCATAAAAGGAACAGTAAAAGATAAAGATGGTGCTTTACTTCCGTATGTAAAAGTACAAGAATATAAAGCAACAAACCATACAAGAACTAAAGAGGATGGCTCTTTTAGTTTAAGAGTGAGTATCTTACCAACAAAACTGATTTTTAAAGCGATTGGTTATAAAGAAGCGATAGTTTCAGTTAGTAACGAAAGTGATATCACGGTTACTCTAGGTAAAGAAGATTTAAGTAATCAGCAAACATTAAGTGCTGGTAACGCAACTAAATCACGTACTTTACTAAATTCTCCTGTTGCAATAACAAATATTAGTATGGCAGATATTCATCAAACAGGTCAAGTAAGCCTAAGTGATGTTTTGGCATATAGTGTGGCTTCTTTTAACTCCACTACTCAAGCTTTCGCTGATGTATCTACCCATTTTGATGTGTCTGATTTAAAAGGATTAGGTTCTAGTAGAATGTTAGTTTTAGTTAACGGAAAGCGTAAAAATTTAAGTGCTATTGCACATATTAATGATACGCAAGGAAAAGGCGAAGTTGGTGTTGATTTTAAAAGTATTCCTGTTGCAGCAATAGATCATATTGAAATTTTAAGAGAAGGAGCTTCATCTATTTATGGTTCTGATGCCATGGCTGGAGTAATTAATATTGTGTTAAAAGCAAACACTAATGATATTACAGTAAATTACAAAGCAGGAATTACTACAAAAGGAGATGGAATGGAAGCAGGTGGTGATGTAAACGGTGCTTTTTCTAATAAAAAAGGTGCTTATGTAAATTATACGGTTGCCGTAAATTATCAAGATTTTACCAATAGAGCAGGTGAACCTGGAAAAGATGATATCTATAGTATTTCTAGTGCTAATTCTTGGATAAAAGACAATCCAGATTTAGGAATGGTTGTTGGTCAGCCAAGAATGCTTACAGGAAATGTTTACTTTAACGGTGCAAAACCTTTCAGTAATGGTAAAGGAGAACTTTATGCTACTGTTGGTGGTGGAGTTAGTCAAGGAAAATCTTTCCTTATGGGAATTGCACCATATATGGGAATGGATCCAGCTAATTTATATTACGGACAAGGTTACACACCAGAACTTAAAACAAGTATTATGGATAATATGGATGTGTTTGGTGTGAAGTATAAAACAAACGGATTTAACTTTGATGTAAGTGGAACGTTTGGAATTAATGATGTGGATACTTTTGTAAACGAATCATTAAACTTAGACATGGCTGGTGATAGTCGTAAAGACTTTGACAATGGAGGTTATCGTTTCCAAAATACGATGGCAAATTTAGACATTACTAAATCATTTGACGCTTTACATTTAGCCTTAGGAGCAGCATATAAAGTAGAACAATTTAGAGAAAAACAAGGTGAATTAAGCTCATGGTTTGATAGTGGTTCTGTTGGTTTTAATGGTTTTACACATAAAAACAAACTCAAAAAAGACCGAAATAGTTTTGGAGCATTTTTAGGATTAGATTATGATATTACAGAGGATTTCTTATTTGGAGCAGCTGCTAGATATGATAACTATTCAGATGTTGGTGATCAAGTTTCTTATAAAGCAAATGCACGATATAAATTTGGCGAAAAAGGAGCTGTTAGAGCTTCTTACGGTACAAATTTTAGAGCTCCTGCAATGCAACAACAATTTATTAATTACACACAACACAATGATGTTTTATTATTAAATCAAGCACAAAGAACTTCTTTAGGAATAGCCGATTTAGAAGCTGAAACCTCAACAAATATGAATGTTGGTTTTAGTTTTATTCCAATGAAAAACCTTAGTTTATCTTTAGATTATTATAAAATTGATATTGATAATAGAACTGTCTTAACTAGTAATTTTACTGATTTAACAACAGTTGTTCATCCTTATGATACTCTTTTAGCTGATGCTGGTGCTTCAAGCTTTAATTTCTTTACCAATGCAATTAATACAGCAACACAAGGAATTGATTTTGCAGCAAAGTATGATAATATTCGTTTTTCAAGTGGTGTTTTAGCCTTTTCGCTAGCTGCAAATTGGAATACTACAGAAATTGTTGGTGATGTTAAAAAACCTACTTTATTAGCTGATTATGATCTATTCAATAGAACGGAAAGAAGTAGAATTGAAACAGGAAGACCAGATATTAAAGGCTCATTAGGTATTAAATACACTATGGATACTTGGGATATTAGTTTAAATAATAACTATTTTGGAGCAGTTACTTGGCAACATGCTGTAGATCCAAGTAAAGATCAAACTTTTGCTGCTAAATTCTTAACAGACCTTTTAATAAACTATCAATACTCAAAAAGAATCAGCTTAAATTTAGCTGCCTTTAACTTATTAAATGTTTATCCAGATAAATTAAATACCAATACAGGTTTAGATTACGGAGGACGCTTTGTTTATCCATACCAAACCAATCAATTTGGAATTAACGGTACTTCTGTAAGAGGAGGTATAACAGTTAAATTCTAAAATACTTTTTTCATAATAAGTGGAAAGCCTATCAATTTTTTGGTAGGCTTTTTTGTTATTTAGGGATTCTCTTTGTGAGAAACCTTTACTGTAGCTTTAACTTGTTTTGTAAATTTAGAAAAATGAAGGGTTACAAATCAATAATAATTAAAAGTTGAAAGTAATAGTGTAAATATAGTTTTAGTGATACTATGACTTTGAGTCATAGTATCACTAAAAATTAGAGCAAACTTAATA
>CAZYKN010000087.1:6222-7458 GCA_964648135.1 uncultured Flavobacteriaceae bacterium | reverse complement strand
CTTTGGTAATTACGGGTTCATCACCTGTTACATCAATAATTTTTGTACTCATAGTAAGCACTACATTTGCTCCTAATACCGCTTCTTTTTTTACATGAACTCCTTCAACAACAATACAACGTGAACCTATAAAGCAATCATCTTCAATAATCACTGGCGAAGCTTGTAAGGGCTCTAAAACACCTCCAATACCAACACCGCCACTTAAATGCACATTTTTCCCTATTTGCGCACAGCTACCAACCGTTGCCCAAGTATCTACCATAGTACCTTGATCTACATAAGCTCCAATATTTACGTAACTAGGCATTAAAATAGTTCCTTTAGAAATATAAGAACCATATCTAGCTACTGCGTGAGGCACTACTCGAATTCCTCTTTCTTTATAATTCTTTTTAAGCGGAATTTTATCGTGGTATTCAAAAATCCCTACTTCCATAGTTTCCATTTTTTGAATAGGAAAATACATGACAACAGCTTTTTTTACCCATTCATTTACTTGCCAACCATCAGTTATTGGCTCTGCAACTCTTAGTGTTCCTAAATCTAATAAATCAATCACTTTCCTAATCGACTCAATATATTTAGCTTCTTTTAATAAAGATTTATCTTCCCAAGCTGCTTCTATCTGTAATTTTAATTTGTTCAAATCCATTAATTATTATGTTGCAATTATAAATTTGGCATCGTTTTGGCTAACACCTTTATTGAATATATAAAAAGCAAAAATAAGATATTGTGGAGTACTATTATAAAATAATCAATAAAAATAGTACTTTTGCCAAAATTTGATGTTTAATATGGCGAGAATCCTTGCAATAGATTACGGTAAAGTAAGAACAGGAATAGCAGTAACCGATGAATTACAAATTATTGCTTCTGGTCTAACCACCGTAAAAACAACAGAGTTCTTTAATTTTATGACTGATTATTTAGTGAAAGAAAAGGTTGAATTATTCATTGTTGGTGAACCAAAACAAATGGATTATACAGCTTCTGAAAGTGAAGCTTTAATTATCCCTTTTATTGAAAAACTAAGAAAAACGTTTCCTGAAATTCCTGTAAAAAGAATTGACGAACGGTTCACTTCAAAAATGGCATTTCAAACGATGATTGACAGTGGTTTTTCAAAAAAAAAAAGAAGAAATAAAGCCTTGCTAGATGAAATTAGTGCAACCATTATTTTACAAACGTATTTGAGTGGAAAATAAAGAGGACGAGAGAAGAGAGGAAAGA
>CAZYKN010000087.1:4473-6122 GCA_964648135.1 uncultured Flavobacteriaceae bacterium | reverse complement strand
GCTGCTCGTATCGTTCAGCATGAATATGATCATATTGAAGGAATTTTGTTTACTGACAAACTTTCTTCCCTTAAAAAAAGATTAATCAAAAAGAAAATTGAAAATATAACTAAAGGAAAAATTCAAGTAGATTATAGGATGAAGTTTCCTAGACGAAAATAGAAGATGAAGACCGAAGACTGAAGACTGAAGACCGAAGACTGAAGACTGAAGACTGAAGATTAAACAAAAATACACTAACTAATAACAAAAATATGACCCTAGAAAAATTAATCGTAGTTACAGGAAAGCCTGGAATATTTCAAATACAAAACCAAACAAAAAATGGATTACTTGTAGAATCTTTAACAGATAAAAAACGTTTTCCAATACTTAACATCCACAACGTAAGCAGTTTAAATGATATTGCTATTTATACCTATGAAGAAGAAGTGCCTTTACGTGAAGTTTTTAAAACTATAAACGAGAAAGAAAACGGAAAAAAAACCATTAGTCATAAAGAAGATAAAAAAACATTGACTTCCTTTTTTAGTGAAGTCCTACCAAATTACGATGAAGAACGTGTATATCCTTCAAATATTAAAAAAGTAGTACAATGGTACAATCTGTTAGTTGATGCAAAATTTGATTTTTCAACTTTAACTGAAAAAGAAAACTCCCAAGAAGAAGAATAGCTCCCAATTCTAAAGACTAATGACCAAAGACTAATGACTAAAGACCAAAAACCACATACCAAAGAACAAAAGCTACAAGCATTTTCTAGATTGCTTGACATTATGGATGAATTACGTACTGGTTGTCCGTGGGATAAAAAACAAACCTTCCAAAGTCTTAGGCATTTAACTATTGAGGAAACTTATGAACTTGGTGATGCTATTTTAGATAATAATGTAGAAGAAATTAAAAAAGAATTAGGTGATTTGTTATTGCATATCGTTTTCTATTCAAAAATTGGCTCAGAAACCAATGCGTTTGATATTTCTGACGTTTGTAATGAAATTTCAGATAAATTGGTTTACCGTCATCCACATATTTATGGTGATACTAAAGTTGCAAATGAAGATGAAGTAAAACAAAATTGGGAAAATCTCAAACTCAAAGAAGGTAAAGGGAAAAAATCTATATTAGAAGGTGTTCCAAAATCATTACCTGCACTTGTAAAAGCAACAAGAATTCAAGACAAAGTTGCTGCTGTTGGTTTTGAATGGGAAAATACAAAACAAGTTTTAGCCAAAATTAAAGAGGAAATATTAGAATTTGAAGTAGAAAAAAAAGCCAAACATCAAGATAAAATGGAAGCAGAATTTGGCGATATTCTTTTTGCACTCATAAATTATGCTAGATTTAATAAAATAAATCCCGAAGACGCTTTAGAACGCACCAATAAAAAATTCATAAACCGTTTTAAAAACATAGAAAAACAAGCTAAAAAAAATGGTTTTAAAATATCTGATTTACCCTTAAACAAATTATTATCTTATTGGGAAAATTCTAAATCTATAAATTAATCACTATTATTCTAAAAAATTATTATTTTAGCCATTCAACAACCAAATTATTTACAATGAAAATTCGTTTTGTTTTATTATTACTAATTGTTATTTCGTTCACTTCTTGTCAAGACAAAAAAGTGATTGCTGCTTTTGGCT
>CAZYKN010000087.1:0-4373 GCA_964648135.1 uncultured Flavobacteriaceae bacterium | reverse complement strand
TTAGGTAGAGGTTTTTCTTCTATATCATCTTTAGTGAATGCACGTTTTAGAATAGAGGATATTAAAGAAAAAAACGGAAAAACAATTCCGTGGTTAAATCTTAAATTTAAAGGATTTCCTGCCATTACTTCCATTACAAATATTACCCAAATGCAAACGGATTTAAAATTAATTGAATCTGAATTATTACTCTCCATGATTAGTGGTGAATTTGAACGTGAAATGGCAATGCGTAATTTTATTGGAATTGTGCAATTAAACAAAAATGCTTATTTACAAGATGAAGTAGTAAAAGGTAAAATTTTATTAGGTAAATTTGATACTTCGGTTACTCCTGAAAATGTGATTGTAAACGGAACTAAAGTAGATCAAAAATACGTTAGAGAAGGTGAGATTAGACTTAATTTTAAAGCACAAGAAATTGGCGAACACCCTTTAACTGGTGTATTTACTGTTTTAGAAGATGGACAACCTGTTCAAATACGTTTTAATAGCAGTTATTCTGTTATTAGAAAATACAGATATGAAGGAACAGACCCTGATAATCCTGTTGAAATAACCGAAACAGAAACTCCGGTTAGAGTTGTAAAACCAGTTTCAACACCTAAGCCAACTCCTAAACCTGTACTTGCTTTTGATGAAACTAAAGAACGTTTAGAAGGAACTATAAAAGGACAATACGGATATTTAAAAATGTCTAAAAGCCAAATTAAAAATGCTACTATTGGTGCATTACATTACGATACTAATAAAAAGTACAAAGGGGTAAGTTTTACCATTAAAATTGATGGAACTCCTGCTATTCTCATTAAAGGAAATCGATTAGATAAAAGAGCTAAAAAAGCCTTAGAAAAAGTTAGACGCAATCAACGTATTAAAATTTATGACATCAAAGTAGTTTCAAGCTCTGGTGGTAGATTAAGTAACATTGAACCCATAACGATTAAGATAAAATAGATAAGGTTTAATTCTAAACCTATTTATTAACCAGTATCAAAGAAATGAATACAAAATTAAGACTTTCTAGCTGGTTACCTACCACAAACAAAGAGGTGAAGTTAAGAGGATGGAACGAACTAGACGTCATCCTTTTTAGCGGTGATGCCTATGTTGATCATCCGTCTTTTGGTCCTGCGGTTATTGGTAGAATATTAGAAAGTTATGGTTTAAGAGTTGCCATTGTTCCACAACCTAGCGTAAATGATAATTTGCAAGATTTCACAAAATTAGGAGCTCCAAGATTATTTTTTGCGGTAACTGCTGGAGAAATGGATTCTATGGTAAGCAATTACACTGCAAACAAATGGAAACGTGACCGTGATGCTTATACACCAAATGGAGATAAAGGCTTTAGACCTGATTACGCTACAAGTGTTTATTCAAAAATTTTAAAAGAAAAATTTCCAGACACACCTATTGTTATAGGAGGAATTGAAGCCTCTTTAAGACGTGTAACTCACTATGATTATTGGAGTGATAAACTACAAGCAAATATTTTAACCGAATCAAATGCAGATTTATTGGTTTACGGAATGGGTGAACAACCCTTACGTGAAATTGTTACACTTCTAAAAAAAGGCGTTCCGTTTTATTCGCTAAAAACAATTAAACAAACGGCTTATTTAAAAGATAAGGATGAAAATTTACAAAAAAACAAGAACTGGACAGATGTAAACATTCACTCTCATGAAACGTGCTTAAAAGACAAAAAGAAATTTGCTTCAAATTTTAAAGTGATTGAACAAGAATCTAATAAAGTTTTTGGAAGTAGAATTTTACAAGATGTTGCCAACAAAACACTCGTAATCAACCCTCCTTTCCCAACAATGACTGAAAAGGAAATTGACGCTTCCTTTGATCTACCTTTTACTCGATTGCCTCATCCTAAATACAACAAAAGAGGACCTATTCCTGCTTTTGAAATGATTAAATTCTCTATAAACATTCATCGTGGTTGTTTTGGAGGTTGTAGTTTTTGTACTATTTCTGCTCATCAAGGAAAGTTTATTGCCAGTCGCTCTAAAGAGTCTGTTTTAAAAGAAGTGGATAAAGTAGCCAATATGCCAGATTTTAAAGGTTATTTATCTGATATTGGTGGACCTTCAGCAAATATGTATAAAATGAAAGGTAAAATACAAGCTATCTGCGATAAATGTGTCGCTCCAAGTTGTATCAGCCCTGTTATTTGTAGTAATTTAGACACTTCTCACAAACCCTTAACGGAATTGTATCAAGCCGTTGATAAACATCCAAAAATTAAAAAATCCTTTATCGGAAGTGGTATTCGATACGATATGTTAGTTCCTGAATTTAACAAAAATGCTAATCCAAAAGAATTAGATGCTTACACCGAAGAAGTCTTAACCAAACACGTTTCTGGAAGGTTAAAAGTAGCTCCAGAACACACTTCAGATAAAGTATTAAAACAGATGAGAAAACCTTCCTTTTCATATTTTCATCAGTTTAAAAAACGATTTGATCAAATCAATAGAAAATTCAATCTAAAATTACAACTTATTCCGTATTTCATATCTAGCCATCCTGCAAGTGAATTAGAAGATATGGCAAACTTAGCTGCGGAAACCAAAGATATGGGCTTTCAATTAGAACAAGTTCAAGGCTTTACTCCTACTCCAATGACGGTTGCAACGGTAATTTATTATAGTGGTTATCATCCATACACACTTAAAAAAACCTATACTCCAAGAAGTAAGCAAGAACGTGAAGACCAACACAGGTTTTTCTTTTGGTATAAAAAAGACAATCAAAATTGGATTAGAAAAAGTTTATCTAAAGTTGGTAGAATGGATTTATTAGAACGATTACTTCCTTCAAAAACTGATTCTAAAAAATCAAGTGAATTTAAAAGCGTTTTACCAAAAAACAAACGTCATAAACAACTCAGTTTACCTTCTGAATTTCCTAAAAATTCCAGAAATAAAAACAGAAAGAAAACACGTAAAAAAAGACGTTAATTAAACATCTTTGGAAATGCCTCTTCTTTAGTTCTTCTTAAAACATTCAATTTAAAAACGGATTTTAAAAATCCTGTTCCATATCCTAAAAATTGAATAAAAGCAGCTTGCACAGAAAACAAAGCTACTTTAACCTCTTTATTCAAATACAAAGCATGCATAAATACCAATAAAAAATAAAGCGTATATACAATATAAAGTAAGGGCTTTCCAAAAAGAAGTAAACCAATAGATAAAAATAAACCTAAAATAAATAAAGATGGAAACCAATAGGTGATTTTAGCTGTATTTTTGTGCATCTTATTTAAAATAGGTCTTGCACTACCAAAGTTATGTGTTTGCCTATAAAACTGAAACCAATTTGTTCTACGCTTATGATAAACAAAAGCTTCACTTATAAATTGTTTTGATAAATTAAGTTGGTCTATTCTAAAACTTAAATCAATATCTTCTCCATAATTTTGCTTAGAAAACCCTCTGCTTAACTCAAAAGCTTTTTTAGACAAACCCATATTAAAACTTCTCAATTGGAATGCTTGATTTCCTTTATTATTACGCAATCCTCCAGTAGTTAATACAGAGGTCATACTATAATTAATTGCTTTCTGAATTTCAGTAAAAGAATGATGTGATTTGTCTGGAGCAGCAAAGGTTTCTGTAAAATTATTATCTAATGCAGTAGAAACAATCATCAAATAATTTTTAGGCAAAATAACATCAGAATCTAAAAGAATAAAGTAATTGCCTTTTGCTTGTTTCATTCCGTTGTTTCTAGCTAAACCAGGACCTGTATTCTCTTGAAAAATATAGTGTATATTCAATTTCTCTTGATAAACACTTACAATTTCTTTACAAGTCTCTGTTGAACCATCTTCTACAATAACTATCTCAAATGCTTTTTTATACTCTTGAAACAACAGACTGTTTAATAACTCATCTATTTCTTTAGGACGATTATAAACTGGAATGATGATAGAAAAAGAGAGATTCATTTGTTGATATATTGAATACGCTAACAAAAGTAATTTATAATTTTGGTTCTACTGCAAATATAATGGGTAATTTATATTTATGCATAAAAATATAACAATTAGTATAATACCTTATTTGTTCATTTTTTTCATTGATAAAAAAACGAACCAAAAAAGCTTGTACTCAACTTGATTGGGTATCTGCTTACGAAAGCTAATCTAAATTTGCAGTAAAACCATAATTTTCTAAAAATAGTAAATTCAAAATTTATTGGCTCAACTTGTAAATTGCGTTGATGTGAATTTATTAACCACAAAGACCACAAAGTTTCTACACAAGGTACACAAAGCTGTATGTGAATTATTAAGATTAAACAACAAGTCCAAAAAAATATTAAAGATATGTTTGTATATATGGAACAATTTT
>CAZYKN010000086.1:0-7498 GCA_964648135.1 uncultured Flavobacteriaceae bacterium | reverse complement strand
TTTTTTGTTTTACAATCTTCAAATTTCAAGCATAGTAATAGCTATGGTTTAAATTAAGTGCAGTAAAAAGATAAATAATTTATAGCGTATTTTGATGTTGAATTGTATAAAAAGAGGTAACAAAAATAGAATGTATTTGATATAAGGTTGAACACATTAAAACACACAAAAATGAAAACACAAAACACAAATTTTACGCAATCGAATAATAGTAGATTGGTAAACCTTTTTACAGTATTTGCCTTATTGATATTTTTATCTTTAACAAGTTGTAAGAGCGACGAAAACAACCAAGAGGACAACCAACAACCAGATGGCGTTGCACTTAATGGAAGATTTAATGAAAACAGACAAGATGCTACTCAAGAGTTTGATTTAGATATTACTACTGGTGGTTCTATTACAGGTTCTCAAGGTACAGAATTGTACTTTCCTCCAAATTCTTTAGGCTTAAATGGAACTCCTGTTACTGGAAATGTAAAAGTTCAATTGATAGAAATTTATGGGAAAACGGCTATGGTACTTCAAGATAAATCTTCTAAAGGAAAAAGACAAAACGGTGATGAAGAAGCTTTAAATTCCGCAGGAGAATTTTTTATTAACGCTACACAAAACGGAACACAATTAGATGTTTTACAACCTATAACCGTAAAAAGTAGAGGCATATTACCTGCAGATTATGAACCAATGGGTATTTTTAAAGGTGGAGATAATTTAGACGATAAAGACCTTTGGGAAGAAGCTGATGAAAACGGTGATCAAGAGCCAGACCAAGCAGAAGGTGGAGAAGGAGAAGGTACCGTAAACGGAACACAAACCATGGTACTATTTTCAAATTTTACCATTTCAAGTTTTGGATGGTCTAATTTAGACAGATGGTACAATTTTACAGGTCCAAAAACAGTATTATACGTAGATGTGCCAGATGGTTATAATGATGATAACTGTGCTGTATATTTATCGTATGACGGTGAAACAGGATTAGCAAGAATGGATACTTGGGATGCAGGTCAGCAAATGTTTACAGAGCATTATGGATTAATTCCTATTGGTCAAGAAGTGCATTTTATTATGCTTGCCGAAATTGGTGGCGTGTTGCATTATGCTATTCAACCAGCAACTATTGTAGATGGTCATATAGAAGTTATCAACTCTTTACAACCTATAAGTGAAGCAGATTTAACAACCTTATTAGATGCTTTACCATAAACTCAGGGGAAAAATTGCTATTTTTCTGAAAAGTATTCTGTGTTAAAACGGAATACTTTTCTTCTATTTTATTATATTTGTTCAAATCTACTACTATTATGAAAATCAAATACCTACTATTAACACTCTCTTTGGGTTCATTTTATACTGTTTTTTCACAAGAAACTCCAAAAGACAGCATTATTCATCAAGCAGAAATTGTACAAACAATAGATAAAAACAAAGTTCATTTTAAAGCTAAATTATCACCTTTAAGACAAATTGCAGGTGCACCAAAAGCCTTTTGGAGTACGTATTGGGAATTTGGTGATGGTGATTACAGTTTTCAAGAAAATCCTTCTCATCAATATAAAGACAAAGGTGAATACGAAGTACGATTAGCAGCTACAAACAATTATGACGATGGAAAACCACCGCTAACTCGTCCTAAAAAAACAACTATTTCATCTATTGATTCCAATGATGTGAGTAGTATAAATGAAGAACATCATTTATTAGATAATCACCATGGTTTACGACTTCAAAACAATAGAGATCCAAAACCAGCAGAAGAAATGCAAGTCATTTTAAGTTACGGAAATGACCAAAATTACCCTACAAACGGAAAATTATATGTCTTTTTTAACGAAAAAAAATACAAAGCCAATAATTTTGTTTTAACCGATGTACGAACTTATCATAATGAAGAAGAAACAGAAGGTGATTTTGTAAGTAAATTACAAGATATTCCATCTAAAAACGAATTGATTAAAAGCACAGGAATAGCGACTTTTGTAAATCAGAAATTTTTGAAAGATACCACACGCTTAGATTTACAAAACACGTTAGATACAGCAAAATTATTCTATAGAGAGGTAAAAGTGTGGAATGTAGATAATGTAAATCCAAAAGAAGAACGAAACATTTTTTTAACTTTAAAAACTACTCCAGAAATGTTAAAAGATACTTCTGCAATTATTACCATTAGAAGTATTTATGTACCAGAAAGAGGAAAAACGTTACATAAAATTACCGAAAAAGAAATGGAGATTGTTACCTCTCACGACCCAAATAAAATGGCTGTTTATCAATCGTTTTTAAATTACAGATTGGTGCGTTTTAAACGATTAAAATACAAAGTAAAATTCCAAAATAATGGAGAAGGTCCAGCATCATTAATCAAATTAAATGTAGATATTCCAGAAATGTTAGATAAAACTACTTTAAAATTGATAGATATGTATCCAAAAGTTCCTGTCTGTCCAAAAAATAAAAAAGTGAGTTATAGTTGTATGGATACCATTATTATGAAAGATAAAATTTCCTTTCAATTTAAGAATATTTACTTGCCAGGAACAGCTCAAAAAGGTGTAATGGATAAAGATTCTACCAAAGGATTTGTAAAATATTCCTTAAAATTTGCCAAAGATTTCCACAAAGTAAAATCCAAAAGTAAAACCGAAATTATTTTTGATAAAAACGATCCAATCATTACCAATACCTCAACTTCACGATTTACTCCTGGTTTGTCTATTGGAGCAAAAGCTGGATATAATTATTTTTTTAACTCCAATCAACAAGCAAATTTTGACGGATTAAGTGATGATATTCAAGAACAAACCAAAGCAAAAGGCTATTTTGTTGGAGCAACTTTTTCTCCATACAAATCCTATAAATGGTATTTGCAAGGTGAGTTTATGGCTTCTTATCAAGAGATAACATCAGAAGGAAATTTAGAACAACTTGAAGATACTAGTTTTGGCTTTGAAGCTTATGCAATTACCAAAACTTCTTCAGAAATTATCAATAAATATATTGATATTGTGCCTGTTTCTATACGTTATAATTTTAACGCTATTTTTGCTGCTGGAGCTGGATTGCAAGGCTCATTTAATTTTAATCAGAAAACAACTTCAAACTTTGAAAAGCGTTTTTATTTTTATCAAAATAATCAAATAAGAGAAGAAATAACCGATTTAAAACAAGAAAAACATCAAGAAGTTAACAATCAAAAAATCAACCTAAATAATTACGGTTTATTTTTAGATGTAACCGCAGGAGCATCACGAATTGGTCCAAGTGTAGGTGTACGATATGTTCAGAATTTTAAAGAACCAACACAACAAATACACGCTTATGTAATTTGGAAATTTTAACTTATGTTTAAAAAATTTCTCTTTCTTTTTTTAATAATAACCATTAATGGATTTTGCCAAGATTCCATCAAAAATAATCCATTTCAAGAAAAAATAAACCAGTTTCAACAACAAAATAATTTAGAGGAATATTATTATGCTTTTTTTGATGAATATATTAAATCTAATAATTATACTTATTTAGAAAACGGGTTAAATACAGCTTGGAGAACTCCTATCTCAACTAATGAAAAAATTGCAACAATTCATCTTAAAGTAAATTTAGGCTATTATTTTTTACAACATGGAGCTATTCAAAAATCAATTACTTATTATGAAAAAGCATTGGATTTTTATCAATCAAAACATCTAAAAAATTACGATATTGTTAATTATTGTTTAAAACCATTAGCCAATAATTACACTAGAATAGGTGATTATGAACGTGCTGAAGAATTGTTAAAATTCACTATAAACATAGCTTTAAATAATTCGGATTTTAAACAATTAAGTGCTACGTATCAAAATTTAGCCATTGCGTATCAATCGCAATCTAAGTATAAAAAGGCCAATAAATTATTGAAAAAATCTTTAAAAATTAACGGAATTTCAACACTTCAAAAAAATAAATTAACCGTACTTTTAGCTAAAAATGAATACTATTTAAAAAATTATGCTAAAGCACTTAAATTATTAAAACCAACAACAAATACCAGTTATCAAAAAGAATTAACCCAAGCCTTATGTTATTTTAAATTAAAAAATACTGCTTTAGCTAATACTAAATTAACCAAAGCATTCCATAAAGCAAAAACAGAAAAAGCAAGTGCAAGAGAATTGGCAAAAATAAAATTAGTATTAGCGCAAGAATCACTAAAGGAAGCTAATTTTACAAACGCATTAGATTATTACAACGATTGTTTAGCATTATTAATTCCAAATAAAAATATAGCAGAAAATTTATTTGCAGAAAATACTTTAATGGATGCTTTAGATGGTAAAGCACAGGTTTTTTCTTTAAAAAAGGAATTCAATAAAGCTATAAAAAACTACAAATTAGCCTTTAAAGTATCTCAATTATTACAAAAAGTACAAGGCTCACAATCCGCTAAAATTATTTTGCAACAAGAAAATAAAATCCGAAGCGAGCAAGTAGTTGCCTTGTATTATCAACAATTTTTAAAAACAAAAAAGCATCAATATATTGAAGATGCTTTCCAATTTATTGAACAAAATAAAGCACAAGTTCTTTTAGAAAAGATTCAGCAAAATTCGTTTAATAACACCTTTAAATCTGACAGTTTACTTCTTCAAAAAACTAAATTAGAAAAACGCATTGCAATATTGCAAAATCAGATAATATTAGAAGGATTAAAAGGTAAAAAAGCAAAGGTAACGCTGCTCAAACAATTAAATATTCAAAAAACGAATCATACCATAAAATTAAATATCTTAAAGCAAGAAATTTTTAAGAAACATCCATTAATTGCACAAATTTCTAAACCCGTTTCTACGTCAGAAATACAGCAAACCATACTGACTAAAGAGCACCTTTTAATCCATTTTTTTGATACAAAAACAGCTATTTATATCTTTTCACTTTCAAAAGATAAACCAGTACAATTAAGAAAATATATTAAAACCCCTATTTTTAATGCCAATTTACAAACATACATTGATTTATTTGTCAAAAAACAAGGCAATAAAATAAAAAATGAAGGCTCTATTTATTTAGAAACTGCCCATTATTTATATAAAAATTTATTAGCAGCAGAAGTAGGCTCATCCTCTTATAAAAACCTAACCATTATTCCAGATGGAAAGCTTAATTTTGTTGCTTTTGATGCTTTGCTCACTCAAAAAACAAAGTATATCAATTTTGAAGAATTACCTTATTTACTGTATGATTATCAGATAAATTATGGATATAGTAGTAGTATTTTAGTTTATCAAAAAACACAAAAAGAAACTAAAAGAAAACAAACAAATACTTTAGGCATTTTTCCATATTTTGAATATGATTATCGTGGTTTAAGCGAATTAAAAAATACGCTAACAGAAAAAACAGCCATTGAAAATAGTACTACTACAATCCTTTTTAAAGAAAAAGCAACTAAAGAAAACTTTTTAAAAAACGCAACTCATTATAATACCATTCACCTAGCAACACACGCAAGTGCAGGAACATTTGATGAACCAGCACATATAGAATTTAGAAATACTACTTTGTATTTACCAGAAATTTACGGATTAGATTTTAAGACTCATTTAATGGTTTTAAGTGCCTGTGAAACAGGAATTGGCAAATTGCAAAAAGGAGAAGGCTCTATGAGTTTAGCAAGAGGATTTTTATATGCAGGAGTTCAAAATTTAATAGTTTCTCAATGGAAAGTAAATGATAAATCTACGAGTATATTGATGCAATATTTTTATCATTCTTATCAAAAAACACAAGATGCTTGCAGTGCATTACATCAATCTAAATTAGCTTATTTAAAAGACAGTAATATTTCAAATTTTAATAAAAGTCCGTATTATTGGGCAGGATTTCAATTTATTGGAACTGTACATCCTTTAAAAAGTACAACAAATATTTATTTTTGGATTATTCTGCTTTTTTTAGGGTTTATTGGTGTCTATTCAGTCATTAATTTCTCTCAAAGGTTACAAAATAAAACTCTCGCAAAGGCGCAAAGACGCTAAGTTGAATGTAATACCATTCAACTTAGCGTCTTTGTGAAAAAAAGAGGATGAATAGTTACGTTTATTGTATTTATGCTAATAAAAAAAATCAGATAGCAACTTTATACTATCTGATTTCTTTGTGATGAATTGATATTATAACTATAACGTCTGTTTTACTTTAAAAAGGGATTACTCCTCTTTCAATAAATAAATATAAACAGGATAATGATCGCTATAACCTCCAGTAAAATTAGCACCACTCCAAGATCTAAAAGGATAGCCTTTATATCTACCAGATTTTTGAGTCATAAATCTAGGATTAAAAATATTTGCCTTATACAATTTATATGTTGAATAATCTTTTGTTGCAGTTATCATTGGAGATGTAAGCATAATTTGGTCAAATAGATTAATATTATCTCTATAACCCAAAGTACTTAAACCACGCTTAAACATATCGTCCATAGGATTGTATATATCACCTTCTTTTAAACCTGCTTTTTTAGCTTTTGTTTTTAATATGTTTCGTAAACTAGAATTATTTGGGTCATCATTCAAATCTCCCATAATAATTACTTTAGGGTTTGGGTCTTCTTTTTTAATATCTTCAATAATTTTTAAATTGAGTGCTGCTGCTTTTTCACGTGAAGGACGACTTTTCTGTTCACCACCTCTACGAGAAGGCCAGTGATTTACAATAACATGAATCACCTCATCATCTAACATACCTGTAACTAGTAATTGATCTCTGGTTGCGTAAGGTTTACCATCATCATCAAATAATTTTAATTCGTAAGATTTGCTATCCATAGGTTTAAAATATCTTTTTTGATATAATAACGCTACATCAATTCCACGAGCATCTGGAGAATCGTAATGAACAATTCCGTAATTAAACTTTTTTAAATGCTCATTGGCAATTAAATCTTCTATAACTGCTCTGTTTTCAATTTCTACAATTCCAATAATTGCAGGACTAGTTTTAGCTTTTTCTGTTCCTAACATAGATAAAACTTTTGCCATATTATCTATTTTTGCCCAATATGCCTTCGCTCTTTTGCTAGGTTTCATATCCATTATTGGACTTTTCTCATCTAATTTTGTTGGATCATTAATGGTATCAAACAAGTTTTCTAAGTTGTAAAAGGCAACTGTTCTAATTTTAAACTTTTTTTGACCAAATTCCGTTTTAGCCTTTTTAGTTGTTTTTGTTTTTTGTGCCGTTGTTTGTGTTGTTCCACAAGACAGTAAGGTAAAAACAATAAGTATTAATCCGAGTGTTTTATTAAGTTTCATTTTTAATATTTTTAAAGTATAAAATTACACTAATTTATAATTCCTATCTAATTTTTTATAAAGTAAATAAAAATTTAATCATTTGTTTACATACGTTGTAATTAATCGCTTTTTTTGCAAAGAAGCAAAGAAGCTAGATTGTGAGGAAAAAATATATAAAAAGGAATTATCATTAATTATGAATAATTCTTGCG
>CAZYKN010000085.1:0-7623 GCA_964648135.1 uncultured Flavobacteriaceae bacterium | reverse complement strand
ACTTCACTAATTTAAAACACATTAAATATAAACTTTAAAAATAAACAAAATGAAAAATCTATTAAAATTTACAGTACTCTTTTTACTATTTACAGTTGTCTTTACTTCTTGTAATAAAGATGAAGAAAAAATAATTGATTACAATTTAGAATCAGATTATTTTACCATTGAAAACGCTACTTATATGAAAGAAACTTTCCCAGAAATTTCTTCCACAGCACCAATTATCGAAAATATAGCAGGAAACCCATCTATTTTAGCAGGAGGAAGTAATCCTATTCAATTACGCTCTAATGCAGAAATAACTCATGTGTTTGTTGGAGTAAAAGATGTTGCAGGTTATTTAAAACTACCTATTAATTCAGAAGAAATCTTTTCTTTTTTAATTTTAATGAATCAAAATATAACAGCTACAAATTTTGATATTAAAGTTGCAGTACAAGACACTAGCGGAAATGTTAGTGAGATATCATACATAACGGTTTCCTTAATTCAAGCAGGTACAGGTCGATTACAAATTAGTTGTTCTTGGAATCAATTAAACGATGTTGATTTACATTTAATTGAACCTAATCATGAAGAAATTTATTATGGTAACGGTATGTCAACCAGTGGTGGTGATTTAGATGTTGATTCAAATCCTGCTTGTAGCATTGATAATATAAATAATGAAAATATTACTTATGGTGATGCTGCTGTTATTCAAAGTGGAGAATACATTGTAAACGTTGATTTATATGCAAATTGTAATATTGATGATACTACTAATTACAATATAACTGCTTATTACGAAGGAGAATTAATTACACCTACTTTTGGAACAAACCCTTATAACGGCTCTTTTGAACCAACAGACGCTGATAATGGTGATGCTGGTGATGGAGAAACTGTACTTAAATTTGTAATACCAGCTACTCTTGCAAAATCGTATGGCAATGAAAAAACAATATTAAAATTTAATTATGCTACGGATAATCCAAAACGAAAAGTGTTAAGTCCACAAAAATTATAATATTAGTTAATGCTTTTAGCAAATAATACTATAAAATAATTATTTGCTAAAAGCTTTAAAATAAACGCAAACAAAATGAAAAATTTAATATTAATTATCTCATTTCTATTGTCTTTAGGAATAGTTGCACAAAAAACGCAATTTCAACGCTATAATGTTGAAACTGGTCGTGTAAACTATAAAACGGAAACTAAAAAAGAAACTATTATAAAGACTGTTGTGTTTAAAAATTGGGGCGCAACTGAATATATTGTCGAAAAAAAGACCACTTATAAAGGTAAAAAAAAGAGGAAAATTGTAAAAGAGCGTACACAAATTACCAAATTAGAAAATGCTTTAGTTTATACCGTTGATGATAAGGAAAAACAAATCCTTCAAGTAAAAAATTATGGATTAGTACTCTACAAAAACAAAAATTTATCTACCGAAGGAAAACGTATTTCAGAATTTAACGGAGGTAAAAAAGTTGGCGAAGAAACCATTGCAGGTTATCCTTGTAAAATTTGGAATTTAAAAGGCATCATTACCTCAATGTATAAAGGTGTTCCGTTACGAACTAAGGTAAGAAATAAAGTTGAAATAGCTACTAAAGCTCAATTTGATATTCCAATTACCAATGCAGATGTAGCCTTACCAGATTACCCAATAAAAAATGTAAATCCATGGCAAGATACAGATGATGCTGTTGATTATTACAGTACCGAAGAAGGGCAACAAGAAATTATAGAAGCAGGTGAAAACACTAAAGAAGCAGGTGAAGATACACTTAAAGCGTATGAAGATGCCAAAATAATGGAATGGGATGCGTGGTATAAAAAATACAAATCTGCTAATGAATTTGAAGGAGCAACAAAACAAGAACTAAGAGATTTTTACGATGAAAGTAGAAAAACCATTCAAAATAGAATTGATGACAGAGTACAAGACCGTATTAATAATAGAATAAACAACAGAATAAACGATAGAATTAATCATAGATCAACATCACCCAAACCAAGAGGTGTAAGAAAGCCTCGAATACCTAAACCTTGGTAGAAAATAATTAAAATTTTTATAATCACATTAAAACAAATAAAATGAAAAACACAATTAAATTATTAGCAGTATTATTAGTAGTATTTAGTATGAATTCTTGTAACAAAGACGATGTTCCTTCATTAGAAGAAGGAGGCACTGCATATTATAAAGTATATATAGATGGTTCTTTGTTTTCTGAATCCCCAGATAATAAACATTGGTCATTAATTAATGGAGATGTTTCGGGTGGAAATGGTGGAGATTTTATTTTTGAAATATCCAATGTACCTGCAATAGGACAAACAGTAAATGTCAATTATATAGATTGGGGAGATAACGTTGATTATGTTGCTAATAACGGTGGTACTGTTACGGAACCTATGGTTACAATTTCTGGTACTAACATTTCTTTGAATAAAGCATTTATGTTTTCTGGTTCAATAACACGAGTAAGTAAATATAAAATTACATTTACAGGAGTTTACAAAGAAGAATATACGACAGGAGCTTCTCATGATTTTAATGGAGAAATAGGTGTTGAATCTGTAGTTGAATTATAATACTTTAAATAAGATGAAAAATACAATTAAATTATTAGCAGTATTATTAGTAATATTCACTTTCAATTCATGCGATGAAGCAAAGGCTTTAGCAGATGTTAATTTTGACACTACAGTATCACAAGACATCACTATACATGTAGGTGAAAATCAAGATGTTATTAGTGATGAAACTACACTAAATTTAGATAATGCAGACACACATGCTTATTTAGACCGACTAAAAAATGTTACCATTAAAAAATTAACCTATAAATTTAAAGACTTTACAGGAAACGAAAACTGTACTTTGAATGTAGAAATCTCTACAGATAATAATGTTTTTGAAACCAAAGAATTTACTGTAAAACAAGAAGTAGATAACGAGACTGTTTTTGAAATTACAGATGTTAATAAAATCAATGCTATGTCAACAGCTTTACAAAATAATAAAAGTGTTACTTTTAAAATGGAAGGTGAAGTATTTAATGGTGAAGCAGATTTTAAAGTTGAGGTTACCGCTGCATTAGAAGTGGTTGCAAATCCGTTATAGAACGTATTTAATTTAAGTTTGTTTTAGGAACATTCAATGTTTTATCAATAAAATAATTATTGAATGTTCCTTTTTAAAAAGATCAAATCATGAAAATTAGCACTATTTTATTCTTCTTATTTTTTGAATTGTTACATGCTCAAAACCCGAGTATTGTAGGAGATTGGCTATTAACAGAAGTACAAACAGAAGGTAAAATTCAAAAACCATATCAAATAAATTCATTTAAAAAAAATGGTGATTTTTACCTAATGGAAATAAAATTTGGTACATGGAAAGAGGATAAAAAAGCACATACGTTTACCTTAAAATCTAAATTAGAAAAGGATTTTAATGATACTTTTACCATTGAAAAATTAACAGAAAACGTTTTAATACTATCCAATTCTAAACTAAAATTAGTTTATGCTAGTGTAAATGAAAAACAGATAGAAAAAGATAATTTAGCTTCCAATTTAATTGGTTTATGGAGTATTGATTATCTTGAGAAATCAACAAAATTTATTCGTTTTTCAAAACCAAACACCTTTTTATCACTGTCGATACAACAAGGAATGACTGAAAAATCAAACGGAAGTTGGATGTATAATCCAAAAGAAAAATCCGTTTTAATTATGGGTTTTGATTATAATTTAAGAGGGAAAAGTAAAATTCAAAAAATTACTAAAGACACTTTAATTTTTCAGCACAAAGATAAACAGTATATAGCTCATAAAAAAATAAGTGCAACCATCACAAAATTACCTTTTGTTTATGAAGATTTTCCAGAAGAAAATGCAACTAACAATCAGTTGCCATGGAACGATTTTTATACTATGATAGCGTATCTTAAAAATATAAAATCGCTTAATTATAAAGAAAATGAATTTATAGAAGATATTCACTCGTTTAACAGTCATGATTTAATATTTAAAGTACATGTTGATGAAGACAATGAAAAAATCAGCATAAAAAAAGAACGAATAATAAAAAAAGATACCATCCATTTACAAGAAATTCATAAAAAAGCAACGGACTTTAGTTTAAATAGTTTTTATCCATTAGAAGAGCTTTATCCTTATAAAATAGTTTCAAAAAATGAAATAATTAATGTTCCTGCAGGTGAATTTGAATGTACTTTAGTCATCGGTTTTATTGGTGAAACTAAAGTAAAATTATGGATGATAAATAATAAAAAAGGAGTTTATGCTAAAATAATAAAAGAAACTAAAGATTCTTTTGATAAAATAAAATATACCATTTTAGAATTAAATAAGATAATGAAAAAGTAACTCCTTATATTTAAAAACACAAAAACTAACAACTTAATGCGTGTTTAAAAATAGAGAAATGAAGAACATAATATTAACAATAACAGTTATACTACTTATTAATTGTAGTAGAAATGAAGAACCAATAGCAACAAGAACAAAATTATTTTCTAATAAGGAAATGGTTACTAAACCTTTTCAAGTAAAATCTGGTGTTATAAAATACCAAATAACTCTTCAAGGTAAAGTATTTGATAATAAAATAACAGGTACTGGTACAGAAACACTCTATTTTAAAAATTGGGGAAAGATGACTTTAAACCAATCTATTGTTAATAAAATAATTAGTAACGGAATAAATGAAACACATCAACAAATTAAAAAAACACAAAAAACAGAAGGAAACATTAAATATACTGTTCACTATAAAACAAAGACCATTACAAAAGAAAAAATAAGCTTTAATACTACAGATAGTTCCATTTTAGAACAAAATGGTGCTGTAAACATGGGTTGTGAAGTAATACAAGGATACAATTGTACCCTTTGGAAAATAGAGAATACAAAACAATGGATTTATAAAGGCATTCCATTAAAAACAGTAATCAAAATTATGGGTGTAACCACAGTAAAAGAGGCTGTATTAGCAAACTTTAATCTCTATATTTCTGATGATGTTTTTAGTTTACCAAGTTATCCAATAAAAGAATAAATATAGCAAAAGAATAAAAATTGTTGTTAGTTTTTGGAAGCTGTTTTTGTATTTATTGAAAAGCAGCTTCTTTTTTCATCTGATTTTTATCATAGACTATATTAAGATTCAAGTGTACTTTTGTACAAATTAAAGCAAACAATGAAAAAATTAGTTTTAGGTAACGAAGCACTTGCACAAGGAGCTATTGATGCAGGTTTATCTGGTGTTTATGCTTATCCAGGAACACCATCAACAGAGATTACAGAATATATACAACGCAATAAATACGCCAAAGAAGCAGGTATTCACTCCTCGTGGTCTGTTAACGAAAAAACGGCTATGGAAGCTGCTTTAGGGATGTCTTACACAGGCAAACGTTCTATGGTAGTGATGAAACATGTTGGTTTAAACGTTGCAGCAGATGCTTTTATGAACTTGTCCATTTCTGGAATTAATGGAGGAATGCTTATTGTTGTTGCCGATGATCCATCAATGCACTCTTCTCAAAACGAACAAGATTCAAGATATTATGGCAAATTTGCCATGATTCCTATTTTAGAACCCTCCAATCAGCAAGAAGCCTATGATATTACTCGTTATGCTTTTGATTTATCTGAAGAATTAAAATTACCTATCATGGTAAGAATGGTTACTAGATTATCACACTCACGTTCAGGTATTTTAGTACAAGATAGAAGACCACAAAATGAGATAAATTTATTAAAAGACACCAAACGCTTTACCCTTATTCCTGCTTTTGCTAGAGTAGAATATCAACATTTACTAGAAAAACAACCAGCATTATTAAAAAGTGCTACCAAATCTAAATACAATCACCTTTTTGATTCAACCGATGTTTCTTTAGGAATTATTGCCTGTGGTATCACCTACAATTATTTAATGGAAAATTTTGAGGATATGCCTTGTCAATATCCTATTTTAAAAATTTCGCAATATCCAGTTCCAAAAGAACAAATTGCTTATTTATACGATAAATGCGATCAAATTTTAGTCTTAGAAGAAGGTTATCCAATTATAGAAGAGCGTTTAAAAGATTTTTTTGGATTAGAGCATAAAATTATAGGAAGACTCTCTGGTGATTTACCTAGAGCAGGAGAATTAAATCCAAATTTAGTAGCAAAAGCATTGGGAATTAAACAACTTAAAGTAGAGAAAAAACCAGAAATAGTTTCCAACAGACCTCCGCAATTGTGTGATGGTTGTGGTCATACCGATTTGTTTAATGCCTTAAACGAATTAACTCCACAAACAGGTGAAAAAAGAGTATTTGGTGATATTGGTTGTTATGCTTTAGGTGCTTTACCTCCATTAAATACCATCACTTCATTAATAGATATGGGAGCATCAATCACTATGGCAAAAGGAGCTGCCAATTCTGGTTTAGATAATGTAGTTGCTGTTATAGGTGATTCAACTTTTACCCATTCTGGAATGACTGGTTTATTAGATTGTGTTTACGAAAAAACACCTATTACCATTATTATTTCAGACAATTCTGCTATTGCAATGACAGGCGCACAAGACACCTCAGCTTTAGGAAGATTAGAAAAAATATGTTTAGGTATTGGAGTAGCTAAAGAGCATCTAAAAGTAATGACACCTTTACGCAAAAATCATGCTAAAAACGTGGAATTAATACATAACGAAATGAATTATAAAGGAGTTTCTGTTATTATTTCTCGTAGAGCTTGTGTACGATTATCAAGAAATAAAAAAGAAGAAATTAAACTAAAAATAGCCGAAATATCGGAAAGTTATTAAACATGAAAACAAATATTATATTGTCAGGCGTAGGAGGTCAAGGGATTTTAACCATTGCAGCCATATTAGATACTGCAGCTATTCATCAAGACTTGAATGTAAAACAAAGTGAAATTCACGGAATGAGTCAGCGTGGAGGAGCGGTACATTCTCATGTTAGGATTTCTGATGAAGAAATTTATTCCGATTTAATTCCGCAAGGAAAAGCAGATCTTATCATTTCTGTTGAACCTATGGAATCATTAAGATATTTACCTTATTTAAAAGAAAATGGTTGGTTAATAACCGATTCTAAATCCTTCGATAATATTTTAGATTATCCAGATGAATCTAAACTACTTCAAGAAATAAAATCACATCCAAATACCATAGTATTAGATGCAACAAAAATAGCCAAAGAATTAGGGAACTCCAAAGCTGCCAATATTGTACTTTTAGGAGCTATAGCTGATAAAATTCCTTTACCAGAACAAAGTTTAATTGATGCTATAAAATTGCTTTTTTCAAAAAAATCTGAACGGATTGTAAAATTGAATTTAGAAGCTTTTAATGCTGGTAAAACGATTTTATCTGAATAGTTATCAAAAAAACAAAAATGGTTCATCATTAAAAAATTCATAATCTGTGAGGGCTTAACCACAATAGATACATAGAAAACATAGTAATCTGTGAAATTTGTGGCTAGTACTCTGCGTAATCTAAGGGAAATCAAACACTACAATTCGCACTAATCTCCATAATCCAAAATTTATAGCGTATTTTGATGTTGAATTGGT
>CAZYKN010000084.1:2794-7705 GCA_964648135.1 uncultured Flavobacteriaceae bacterium | reverse complement strand
CTTTATGGAGTTTGTCCCATAATACTTTAAAGATTATTTTAGGCATATCAGGATGCCTAATGATATTATGAGGTTCGCCTAGTAAATCTAATCTGTTATAACCAGAAATTTCGCAAAAATAATTATTTGCATAAAGGATGATACCTTTAGAATCGGTTTTAGACATGATTACTTTAGTCTTATCTAAAATAATCTCTTTGGGGATTGTTGTCAATTTTTCTTTTTATTTGTCAATTTCTTTTTACAAAGATATAAAAAAAATACAAATTACTCTTATAACTCATTTAAACTTTTTGTATTAAACCTAAAAATGATTGTTTTGCAAAAAAAAATAAGTTTAAATGGGTTCTTAAAAAGCTTATAATAAATCTACTTGTTTTATAATAGAATTGAATTCATGGATAATGTTTAAATCTTTATTCTTGTTAATTGAATCTAAATGTGATGTGGTTTTTTCTAATTGCTCAATTTTATTTTTAAAATTTTTATAAGGTTTTTTAATACAATTTTCAACAAATTCTTCACAGTTCATTTTTTTATATTCTAAAAAACCTTTTAAATATTTATCAGAAATTTCAATGCCTTTATGTTGTTCTATTGTTTTTAAAATGCGATATAATTTTTCTAATTTACTTACCTTGTTTTTATTTAATACAGTCTTAATAATTATTGTTGATGGTTGCAGTTTGTTTTTTTCTATGTGATGCTTAAAGAAGGTAAGCGTCCAAAATACTTTGTTGTTTCTAGTTTTATTCATTATAACAGCATAGCATGATTTTCCGTCATTAATATGATTTGATATATGTTCAATTATAGAAATAGGCATCTTGGGATGTCTTAAAAATCCATGATATTTATTTAAAACATCCTCGTTGGAATAATTAAATAATTGTTTGAAGACCTTATTGGTACTCGTAATATTGCCTAAAGAATTGATTTTGTATTTACAAAAAGTGTTGTTGGTAGATAGATAATTTAAATTATCTGTGATTAGGGGAATCATAACAAAATTATTAAATTAATAAAAAGTTGTTAGTTCTGACAAGACAAAAATAAGAATTATTTATTAAAAACAATAATAAATTTAAAAAAACTTACCAAAAAAACCTTTTTTCTTTTTAGGTTCTTCCTCTTTTTTTGCTAAGGCTTCTTGTAATTTAGCAATATCGGCTTTTAACTTTTCTAATTCTTCATTTGATTTTTCTTGTTTGATTTCAGGTTGTTTTTTTTGTTCAATATTAGTAAAATCAATATCTAAATCAACATCTTCTTTTTTGGGGATTAGAATAGTTCTTTCATTTTTAAAATAACTAACAACTTCTTCTTTAGACATTTCTAAAATATCTAAAAACAATTGGTCATAACTTTTTCCGCTATTTTCAATATAACCATAAAAGAATTTTTCAGCAGCTGTTTCATTTTGTTGCTCAATTTTTAATATTTTTGAGTACAAATTTTCAAAAGCTTCTTTTGCCTTTTTTGGAACGGCTTTTCTTCTAGCGTAATGTGCAAGAATATTACCGTCTTCATCATAAGTAGTTTCAAAAGTGGTCATTACCCAATAATAACTTCCGTCTTTAGCTAAATTTTTAACAATTGCATGAATGTTTTTTCCTTGGTGTAAGCGTTTCCACATAAACTTAAAAATTACTTTGGGCATATCCGGATGGCGAATAACATTATGAGGTTGTCCCATAAGTTCCCATTCTTCATATTTGCAAATTTTCATAAAGTAATCATTTGCATAAAGAACAACTCCTTTATAATCTGTTTTAGACATAATTATCTTAGATGGATCTAAAACAATCTCATTATCTATTGGTTTTGGACGAATAAAATCACGCATTAGCTATATATAAAACAAAGTTTCCCCTTTTGTTGATGCAAATATCTTAAAAAAAAACAATATTCATTATATAATATTTAATTTTTTTTATTTGTGGTTTTCAATAAAAAATTTCATTTTTTAATTGTTGAATTAAAAAAAAAGTATATTTTTATTCTATGGCTTATAATGAAAACGAAAAACGAGAAATTACTAGAAGATATCGAGATTTGCTTAGCGATACGTATGAAACTTTAACTGAAAAAGATAAAGAATTAATTCGTTCTGCCTTTGATCTTGCAGTAGAAGCACATCAAGAACAGCGTAGAAAGACTGGTGAACCTTATATTTATCATCCAATAGCAGTTGCAAAAATTGTGTCTAATGAAATTGGTTTAGGTGCAATTTCTATAGCTGCAGCGCTTTTGCATGATGTTGTTGAAGATACAGAATATGCTATTGAAGATATGAA
Organism: uncultured Flavobacteriaceae bacterium; assembly: GCA_964648135.1. Lineage (GTDB taxonomy): Bacteria > Bacteroidota > Bacteroidia > Flavobacteriales > Flavobacteriaceae > S010-17. Next base: position 5,408 of record CAZYKN010000084.1, on the reverse strand, counting down.
TAGATTGTTTGGTGAAACCATTGCAAGAATTGTAAAAGGGTTGACCAAAATTTCTCATTTAAAGAAAGAACAAAATGTTTCTTTGCAAGCCGAGAATTATAGAAAAATGTTATTGACTTTAAATGATGATGTTCGTGTAATTCTTATAAAAATTGCCGATAGGTTGCACAATATGCAAACTATGGATGCCATGCCTCCTCATAAGCAAGTGCGAATTTCTTCTGAAACCTTGTTTATTTATGCTCCTTTAGCGCATCGTTTAGGTTTGTATAATATAAAAACACAATTAGAAGATTTAGGACTTAAATATACAGAGCCAGAAATTTATTCAGAGATTAATAATAAAATCACTCAAAGTAAAGAAGAACAAGAAATTTATATTAAAAGCTTTTCTAAAGTTATTGAGAAATCTTTAGATAAAGAAAGAATGAAATATGAAATTATTGGAAGACCAAAATCCATTTACTCTATTCGTAGAAAAATGCTAAATCAAGGTGTGTCTTTTGATGAGGTTTATGATAAATTTGCAATTAGAATTATTTATAAAAGTACTCCTAAAAAAGAAAAATTTACTGCTTGGAAAATTTATTCAATAGTTACAGATCATTTTACGCCAAACCCAAAAAGGTTGAGAGATTGGATTTCTCAACCAAAATCAACGGGTTATGAGGCTTTGCATATCACTGTTATGGGTTTAAAAGGTCGTTGGGTTGAAGTACAAATCCGTTCTCAACGTATGAATGAAATTGCGGAACGTGGTTATGCAGCACATTTTAAATACAAACAGGGAAATGTAAAAGAAAGCGGTTTAGAGGCTTGGCTTAATCTTCTAAAAGAAACTTTAGAAAGTCAAGATAATAATGCTGTTGATTTTGTTGAGCAATTCAAATTGAATTTATATTCTAAGGAAATTTATATTTTTACACCTAATGGTGATATTAAAAATTTGCCTAAAGGAGCAACTCCAGTAGATTTTGCGTTTGCTATTCATACTGAAGTTGGTATGCGTTGTAGAGGAGCAAAAGTAAATGGAAAAATTGTACCTTTAAATTATAAATTGCAAAGTGGTGATCAAGTAGAAATTATTACGTCTAAAAATCAAAAACCTAAACTGAGTTGGTTGGATTTTGTAGCAACTGCAAGTGCTAAATCAAAGATAAAAAATTCTTTAAAAGAAGAAGAAAAATTAGTTGCAAACGAAGGGAAAGAAATTTTATTACGTAAGTTAAGACATCTAAAAATTAGTTTAAATGAGAAGACAGTAAATGAATTGGTTTCGTATTTTAAATTAAAAACAAGCCTTGATTTATTTATGAAAGTGGGTATTGGAGAAATTGATAATGCTAATTTAAAGGCTTTTGCGAATAATAGAAGCAATAGTTTTTATAATTTTTTCAAATCGACTATTCGTAAGAAAAATACTACTCCAACGCAAACAAAAGAAAAACCGTTAAAATATGATTTATTGGTTTTTGGTAAAGATGAAGAAAAATTAGATTATAAAAATGCAAAATGTTGTACGGCAATTCCAGGTGATAAGGTTTTTGGATTTATTACCATTAATGAAGGAATAAAGATTCATAAATTAGATTGTCCAAATGCTGTTGCTTTACAAGCAAACTATTCGTATAGAATTCTTTCTGCAAAATGGGTGGATTCTTCTCAACAATCTCATACCGTTAGAATTCGATTAAAAGGAATGGATAATAAAGGTTTGGTAAATAATGTAACGAATGTTTTAAATGAACAAAATATTGATTTACAAGGAATTAATATAAGTCGTGATGAAGGTTTTTTTGAAGGTGTTATTGCCATTGAAATCAAGAATAAAGAGCAACTAAAAGTCATTATTAAAGCATTAAAAAAAGTAGATGGAATTCTTAAAGTAATTCGTGAAAATATATAAAAATTAAGCGGTTCTTTATAAATAAAAAGCCACCTACAATGAGGCAGCTTTTCAAACAAACAACTTCTTTAATAACCAAAATTAAAAACAGTATTTATTTTCTGATATAATTTTATCAGCTATAATATTACGTAATTCAATTACGTTAGGCTCGTTGGTGTATTTGGTAAAACGTTTTAAGCCCATTTTCATCATTCTGTTTTCATCGCCACTTGCAAAGTAGTTGATGGCTTCTTTACCTGCAATTTGTGCTTTGTTTACAGCATGGTAAAGAGTTAATCTTGCCATGGCAATTTGCGCTTCACATTCTTTTTCTGATGTCCTTTTTACTCGTTTTTCAGTTCTTAAAAGCGTGCTTTCTGCCATGTATATTTCAATCATAATTTCGGCTGCAGCTAAAATTAATTGTTGATGTTTTTCTAATTCCATCATATAGGTTTGTATGGCTTTCCCCGAAACCATTAAAAAGGCTTTTTTTAAGTTTTCGATAACTACTTTTTCTTCGGCAAACAATTTAGAATAATCTGGAGTTTCAAAAGAAGGGATTTCCATTAAACTATTTCCAACTGCCATAGCAGGTGTCATTAAATCAACCTGACCTTTCATGGCTTTTTTAATCAGCATACTTACAGAAAGTAAACGGTTAATTTCATTTGTACCTTCATAAATACGTGCAATTCTAGCATCACGCCAACCACTTTCTATTGG
>CAZYKN010000084.1:0-2694 GCA_964648135.1 uncultured Flavobacteriaceae bacterium | reverse complement strand
GCACCAAATTGTGCTATTGGAGTTTTAAATTGTTTGCGTTCATTGGCATATTTAATACTCTCGGTAATGGTTCTTCTACCTGCATCAATAATTGCGGCGGAAAGTTTTATACGTCCAATATTTAAAGAGTTTAAAGCAATTTTAAATCCTCTACCACGTTCTGCCAACATATTTTCTACAGGAATTTTGGTATCTGTAAAGAATACTTGTCTTGTAGAAGATGATTTAATTCCTAATTTATGTTCTTCTTCGCCTAAAGAAACGCCATTTGGATTTTCAGGGTCATATTCTAAAATAAAGGCAGAAATATTTTTATCATCTTCAATACGAGCAAAAACAATAAATGTACTTGCAAAACCAGCATTAGAAATCCACATTTTTTGACCGTTAATAATATAATGTTTACCATCATCAGATAAAGTTGCGGTTGTTTTACCAGAATTGGCATCACTACCAGCAGTTGGTTCTGTTAAACAATATGCCCCAAATTTTTCACCACTTGCTAGAGCAGGAACATATTTTTGTTTTTGTTCTTCTGTTCCGTAAAGTACAATTGGCATTGTTCCAATACCTGTGTGTGCTCCGTAAGCAGTAGAAAAGGAACCTGTTGCACCAGAAATACGATCACAAACCAATAAAGTAGAAACGAAACCCATTCCCATTCCTTCGTATTTTTCTGGAACGGCGATACTTAAAAAGCCCATTTCACCAGCTTTTTTCATTATTTCTTCGGTTAAAGCATAATTTTTTTTCTCAAATTCCGCTTTTTTAGGCCAAATTTCTTTATCAACAAATTCAATTACGCTATCACGCATCATTTGTTGTTCTTCGCTAAAGTCATCTACAGTAAAGATGTCTTCGCATTTGCTTTGTTTTACTAGGTATTCTCCACCTTTGATTGATTTCATATTATAATGTTTAATTTTAAATGTTGAATTATGAATTATTTGATTTATCTATTTTGAGATGTTTTTACTATTTTAGTTAAAATATTAATTAGATTTTGAATTTCAATTAATTGTGGTTCAACATTTATTTGGGTTAAATTAGATTTTTGTAATAGTCTTAGCCAGTATTTTGTTTCTCTTGCCTCTTTCGATGAAATAGACATTTTATGTGTAAAGTCTTTTTTTGAAAAAGCAGCAGTTGCTTCTTCTATATTTGCTCCAATACTTGTTCCGCTTCTTAATAACTGTTTTGAAAGAACAAATTCATTCTCATTTTTGAGTTTAATATATAGATCAATTATAGACAGCGCAAAGTCAAAACTTTTATCAGCAATTAAATTTTCTTTTTTCATAGTTATAATAATTTAACATTTAACATTTAAAATTCAATATTTATTTAAGCAGTTCATAAACTCCAGCAGCTCCTTGACCTGTACCAACGCACATAGTTACAATTCCATATTTATTTTTACGTCTTCTCATTTCGTTGAATAATTGCACAGATAATTTACTACCTGTACATCCTAAAGGGTGTCCTAGCGCAATTGCGCCTCCGTTTACATTAACAATATCAGGATTTAAACCTAATTCATCAATTACAGCCAATGATTGTGATGCAAAGGCTTCGTTGAGTTCAAATAAATCAATATCGTTAATTTTTAAACCTGCTCTTTTTAATGCTTTTGGAACTGCAGCAATAGGACCAATTCCCATTAAACTTGGCGGAACACCAGCAGCAGCATACGAAACCATTCTTGCAATAGGTTCAATATTTAATTCTTTTACCATTGCTTCACTCATCACCATTACGAAAGATGCTCCATCACTCATCTGAGAAGAGTTTCCTGCGGTTACACTTCCTCCAGCAGCAAAAACAGGACGTAATCTTGCTAATGCTTCCATACTTGTTCCTCTTCTTGGACCTTCATCTTGTGAAACAGTATATGTTGTTGTTTGTTTTTTATTATTTCCGTCAAGGAAAATATGTTCCACTTCAATCGGTACAATATCTTCTTTAAAAGTATCATTATCTAAGGCTTTTAAAGCTTTCATGTGTGAGTTGAAAGAAAATTCATCTTGTGCCTCACGAGAAATTTTATATTTTTGAGCTACTGCTTCTGCGGTTAGACCCATTCCCCAATAATAATCTTCGTGTCCTTCTTTTGTAGCTTTATAATTTGGCACAGCACGATAACCTCCCATTGGTATATAACTCATACTTTCTACACCACCTGCAATGATACAATCTGCCATACCACTTTCAATTTTTGCAACTGCCATACTGATGGTTTCAATACCAGAAGCGCAATAGCGGTTTACTGTAACACCAGGAACGCTTTCAATTTCTAATCCCATTAAGGAAATTAATCTACCAATATTTAAACCTTGTTCTGCTTCTGGCATAGCGTTTCCAACAATTACGTCATCAATACGTGATTTGTCTAATTGTGGTACATCTTTTAATAAATGTTCAATGGTTTCTGCAGCTAATTCATCTGGACGTTTAAATCTAAACACACCTCTTGGTGCTTTTCCTACTGCTGTTCTGTATCCTGTTACTATGTATGCTGTTTTCATGTTTTTAAATTTTAAATTTTGAATTTTAAATGTTGAATGAAAATTAATTCAAAATTCAACATTTAACATTCAGCATTATTAATTGCGTAATGGTTTCCCTGTTTTTAACGTATGTTGAATTCTCTCTAAAGTTTTACGTTCTGTAAATAAACTCATAATAGCTTCACGT
>CAZYKN010000083.1:6619-7776 GCA_964648135.1 uncultured Flavobacteriaceae bacterium | reverse complement strand
GATATTTGTAATAAAATAGCGAGTTTAGTTACTTATTTCTGTTAAAAAAGACTTACTTTTGACCTTTAATTCTATTATAAAAAATGAAGAGATTAATCTATGCTTTACTAATTTTAACTGTTTTTTCATGCAGTTCAAAAAAATCACTTTCACAAACTCTTGCAAAAGATACCGTTATTGTAAAGAAAAAAGTGAAGACTTTAACCGTTGATAGTATTCATTTAGAAGATAATAAATCCATTTACTATTACAAAAATATTCTTACAAAAGAAGGAATTAAAAAGCATTTACAAAAATTAACTTCTAAAGAATTTGAAGGGAGAAAAACAGGTGAAAATGGTCAGAAATTGGCAGCGAATTACATCGCCAATTTTTATAAAAGTTTAAACTACGAATCACCTATTGCAGAAGAAAACTATTTCCAAACCATACCAAAAGAGTTTTTTAATGGAAAAGCAACTAATTCAAGTGAAAATGTAGTCGCTTTTATTTACGGAATTGAAAAACCAGAAGAAGTAGTCATCATTTCTGCACATTATGACCATTTAGGAATTAAAGACGGAAAAATGTATCCTGGAGCTGATGATGATGGTTCTGGAACTGCAGCTTTATTAGAAATAGCAAACGTTTTTCGTAAAGCTTATTTAGATGATGAAGGACCAAAACGCTCCATTTTATTCTTAAATTTAACAGGTGAAGAAGAAGGTTTGTATGGTTCAAAATACTATGCAGCACATCCTATTTTTCCTTTTGAGAAAACCGTAGCCGATTTGAATATTGATATGATAGGTAGAGTAGATAAAACACATCAAAATAATAAAAATTATGTGTATTTAATAGGTTCTGATAAGTTAAGCGAAGAACTGTATTTTATTTCTGAAGCTGTCAATAACAAATACACACAACTTGATCTAGATTATAAATATAACGATGAAAAAGACAAAAACCGATTTTATTATCGTTCAGATCATTACAATTTTGCTAAAAAAGGCGTTCCTGTAATTTTTTATTTTAATGGAACTCATCAAGATTACCATCAACCAACGGATACCGAAGATAAAATAAATTACGACTTGCTCACAAAACGAGCACAATTGGTATTTCTAACCGCTTGGGAATTAGCAAATAGACCTCATTTTTTAAAGAGAGATGATGTG
>CAZYKN010000083.1:0-6519 GCA_964648135.1 uncultured Flavobacteriaceae bacterium | reverse complement strand
AAATATCTACGCAATAGTTGACATAGAAACCACAGGAGGAAAATTCAATGAAGAAGGAATTACCGAAATAGCCATTTATAAATACGATGGTTGCGATGTTGTAGATAAATTTGTAAGTTTAGTAAATCCCGAAAAACCTATTCAGCCTTTTGTTGTTCAACTTACAGGTATTCACAACAAAATGTTACGCAATGCTCCAAAATTTTACGAAGTTGCAAAACGCATCATAGAAATTACTGATGGTTGTGTACTTATAGCACATAACACAAGTTTTGATTACAGAATTTTAAGAACAGAATTTGACAGATTAGGCTATAATTTTGAACGAGAAACGTTATGTACTGTTCAATTAAGTAAAAAATTATTTCCCGATTTACCTTCGTATAGTCTAGGCAAACTATGTAAATCATTGGGAATTCCATTTTCAAATAGACATAGAGCAGAAGGTGATACTTTAGCAACAGTAAAACTCTTTGAAATGTTACTGTATAAAGATGCTTCCAAAGAAATAGTAAAAACAACCATTAAACCTATTCAGAATATAAGGTTAGCAACTAGATTAACAAGAATACTTGATGATTTACCACAACAAGAAGGCGTCTTTTATTTTCATAATAATAAAGGTAAAATCTTGTATATAGGAAGCCATAAAAATATTAAAAAAGCAGTGAATAATCTCTTTATTAGAGAAGCTAAAAAAATTAAAAAAATGATTTCGTTTACTGAAACAGTTACTTTTGAATTGCTAGGAAATGAACTCATAAGCAATCTAAAATTATATAAAGAACTCAAAATTCATAAACCAATGTTTAATCGTTTTGTGAAACCTGTACTCAAGACAACCCATTTTTCTAATGAAAATATGATGATTATTGATAAAGGCAGGAGTGAAACTGAACATTCCGTTTTATTAATTGAAAATAACCATTATATTGGAACTACTTTTGTGGATTTAAACTATCAAATCAACAATATTGAGGTCTTAAGAAACTTGATAACGAAGGAAGAAGAAGATAATAATATGCGTTTGCTGATTAAAAAACACCTTCAAACAAATAAAGTTCAAAAAATAATACGTTTCTAATTTTGAATACAAAAAAATATGTAATTTCTGTAGTTGGAACTACTGCTATTGGCAAAACTGCGCTTGGAATAAAATTAGCACAACATTTTGATGCTGAAATTATTTCGGCAGATTCTCGGCAGTTTTTTAAAGAAATGACTATTGGAACTGCTGTTCCTTCTAAAGAAGAATTGACTGCTGCAAAACACCATTTTATTCAGAATATTTCTATTTTTGACGCCTATTCCGTAGGTGATTTTGAAAAAGAAGCCCTTCAAAAAATAACAGAATTACATAAAAAAACAGATGTTGTCATTTTGCTTGGTGGAAGCGGTTTGTACCTTGATGCTGTTTTAAAAGGATTGGATTACTTTCCAAAAGTTGATAAACAAATTAGAATAGATTTAAAAAAATCTTTAGAAGAAAACGGATTAGCACAGCTACAAAATCAGTTAAAAAAATTGGACTTAAAATCGTATAATACCATTGCAATAGACAATCCGCAACGACTGATTAGAGCTTTGGAAATTTGTATAGGTTCTGGAAAACCGTATGCTTCGTTTTTAAATAAAAATAAAGGAAAACGTGCTTTTATTCCAATTAAAATAGGCTTAACAGCAGACCGAGAAATTATTTATAACAGAATTAATCAACGTGTAGATGTAATGGTTAAAAACGGCTTAATAGATGAAGCCAAAAAATTATATAAACACAAAGAATTAAATGCTTTGCAAACCGTTGGTTATCGTGAATTATTTCAATATTTTGATGGTGATTTTACTTTAGATTTTGCCATTTCAGAAATTAAAAAAAATACCAGAAGATTTGCAAAACGGCAAACAACATGGTTTAAACGTGATGTAGATATAAATTGGTTTGATTTTCAAGAAAACATAAAAACAATAACTGATTTTATTGAAGCTGAAATAGTTTTATAAAGCTTTTGGTATCTATTCAGCATTAATTTCTCTCAGAGGTTGTAAAATAAAACTCTCGCAAAGGCGCAAAGACGCTAAGTTGAGTGTGATTTTTATTTATAGGATATTCATTCTATCATAGTTTGGTGATAACTAATTTTTATGTTTTTTTACTTATAACTTGGTGTCCTTGCGAGAAACAAAGTTTGCATTGAAACATTATTTTCTCAAAGCTCTCAAAGCCTCATCAATATGCAATTGAGCTTCATTGTGATTTCTAAAAATAAAGATTATTCGTCCTTTTTTATTGGCAATAAAAGTGGTTCTTTCTGGCATCATTCCTAAAAAACCTTTTTTAATTCCAAAAAGTTTCTGAATTCGTTTACTGTGATCAGACAATAAAATATAAGGTAATTTGTTTTTGCTTGAAAATTTTCTGTGAGACATGGTATTGTCTGTACTAATACCAACAATTTTAGCATTTAATTGTTTAAATTCATCAAATGAATCTCTAAATGCACAAACTTCTGCTGTACAAACAGGAGCACCATCTTTTGGATAAAAAAAAATGACTAAAGCTTGTTTATTAAAATACTCTGAGGAAGTGAATTCAATTCCTTGCCCATCAACTAAAGTAAAATCTGGAATCATATCACCAACTTTTAAACCTCTATTTTTAAGAAAAGTGTTGTTGAATGTAAATAATAATAACGAAAAATAAAATAGATACTTCATAATAAATAGTGTTATGGATACTATTTATTAAGTCGGAATTATTTACAATTCATTTCAAATTATTTTTGAGAAAGTATTCTCTTAGCTTCCGAAACGTGTTTTTCAGCATTTTTTAAGCTATTAAAAATAAATTTCACAACGCCTTTTTTATTGATGATAAAAGTAACTCTTCCTGGAATAAAGCCCATACTTTTTGGAACTCCAAACAGCTTTCGCACTTTCTTATCAGTATCTGCCAACAAGATAAACGGTAAATGATATTTTTTAATAAATTGCTGATGAGATTCAACGCTATCACTACTAACGCCAATAACTAAAGCATCTAAATCTGTAAAATCTTCAAATTCATCTCTAAATTTACAAGCTTCTTTTGTGCATCCTGGAGTGTCATCTTTTGGATAAAAATAGAGCACAATGTTCTTTTTACCTATATAATCCTTAATGGAAAAATCTTTATTATGTTGATCTTTTAAAGTGAAAAGTGGTATATTATCACCTACTTTTATCTTAGGTTTTTGTGCCATAGCGTAATTAATTGAAAAAACAATAATAAGGGTTAGTATAAATAAACTGATTAATTTTTTCATGTGTTTGTTTTTTATTCTGTGTTAAATATAGTGGAAATAAAAATAATTATTCCAATTTCTCAAAATTAAGATATTAACAGTAAAAAAATTATTTCTGTTGCATTATCTATGTTCAAAAGTAAACCTTTTAAATAACTCATCACAAATAAACAACAAAAATTCTAAAAAAAGCCCAAGCACTCTAAGCATTTGGACTTTTTATCTAGTTAGTAGTTTGTGAAATAGTAGTTTAATATTTAAAATTCTTCTTCACCAGCTCTTATAGGCATATTTTGAGGAGCAAAATCTTGCTCATAAGCATTTCCATTTTCATCAACCTTACTGTAATCATAAGCCCAACGGTGAACTTCTGGAATTTCTCCATGCCAGTTTCCATGAATATGTTCAAGAGGAGCTGTCCATTCTAAAGTATTTGCTCTCCAAGGATTTTTTATGGCAATTTTACCATAAAAAGCACTAATAAAAAAGTTTCCTAAAAAGATTAATTGCGCAAATCCTCCTAATAAAGCAAACCAAGTAATAACTACATTTATTGGTGCTAAATCATCGAATAATGGAAAAGCCGTATTGCTAAAATACCTTCTAGGTAAACCTGCTAAACCCGTAAAGTGCATCGGGAAAAATACTCCGTAAGCAGCAATAATAGTCAGCCAAAAATGGATATATCCTAATTTTTTATTCATCATTCTTCCAAACATTTTAGGAAACCAATGATAAACTCCAGCAAACATTCCAAGTAAAGAAGAAACACCCATAACTAAATGGAAATGTGCAACTACAAATAAAGTATCGTGAACGTTAATATCTAAGGCAGAATCTCCTAAAATTAATCCTGTTAATCCTCCAGAAATAAATACAGAAACCATTCCAATAGAAAAAAGCATGGCTACATTAAACTGAATATTTCCTTTCCATAAAGTGGTGATATAGTTAAAAGCTTTTACCGCTGAAGGTATGGCAATCAATAAGGTTGTAAAGGTAAAAACAGAACCTAAAAACGGATTCATACCTGTTACAAACATGTGGTGTCCCCAAACAATAGTTGATAAGAAGGCAATTGCCATCATAGAACCAATCATTGCTCTATATCCAAAAATAGGTTTTCTTGCATTGGTTGAAATTACTTCGGAAGTAATTCCTAATGCAGGAAGTAAAATAATATAAACCTCAGGATGTCCTAAAAACCAAAACAAATGTTCAAATAATATAGGCGAACCTCCGTGATAATGTAAAACTTCTCCTTGAATAAAAATGTCTGATAAATAGAAAGATGTTCCAAAACTTCTGTCAAAAATCAACAATAACGCAGCTGATAATAATACAGGAAACGAAATTAATCCAATAATTGCTGTAATTAAAAACGCCCAAATAGTTAAAGGTAATCTGGTCATTTTCATTCCTTTGGTTCTTAAATTTAATATAGTAACAATGTAATTTAGCGAACCTAATAATGAAGCTGCAATAAAAATTGCCATTGAGATTAACCACAAATCCATTCCTAAACCAGAACCAGACATTGCTTGTGGTAAAGCACTTAAAGGAGGATAAATAGTCCAACCAGCACTTGCCATTCCTGTATGTACAAAAATAGAGGCAACCATAATCACACTTGAAGTAAAGAACAGCCAATAAGAAATCATGTTTAGAAAACCAGAAGCCATATCTCTCGCTCCAATTTGTAATGGAATAAGTAAATTACTAAATGTTCCACTAAGACCTGCTGTTAAGACAAAGAATACCATTATAGTACCGTGAATGGTTACTAAACCCATATACATATCTGGTGTCATTTGTCCACCTTCACCACCCTTTCCTAAGAAAGCTTCTAAAATGGTAAAATGTTGTTCTGGATAAGCAAGTTGTAATCTAAAAAGCATGGACATAAATCCGCCAATGACTCCCATTAAAATACCTGTTATTAGGTATTGTTTAGCAATCATTTTATGATCGGTACTAAAAATGTATTTGGTTACAAAAGTTTGTTTATGATGTGACATAATTAATTTTTGATTTTTTTTATGATGAAAACTCATCAATGGTTTTAGTTAGAGTTTAGTTAATTTTTGAAGCTAAAGTTTGTTGTTTACTTAGCCATTTATTGAAATCGGCTTCATCTTCTACCACAATTTTCATTTGCATATTATAGTGTGAAGAACCACAAATTTTATTACACAGTAATAAGTAATCAAAAGTATAAGGTTCTAATGGGTCTTCACCTTGCGCTTCTAATTCTTTACTTTTTTCGGCTCTAAGTTTGTTTATTCCTTTCACTTTATCAATAATATCTTGATTTTTACGCATTTCTTTGGTTGTAACCGAAGGAGTAAAACCAAAATACGTTTTCATTCCAGGTACACAATTCATTTGTGCTCTAAAGTGTGGCATATAAGCAGAATGCAATACGTCTTGAGAACGATATTGAAAGACTACTTTTCTTCCTTTAGGCAAGTGCATTTCGTGTAAAACGGTAATATCATCTTGTGCATTTTTATCGTTCATATCCACTCCCATAGTGTTGATACCTTTAATATTTCTAACATTGGCATCACCTAAGGTGTTATCTGCACCAGCATAACGAGCTTCCCATTGAAACTGCTTTGCATATAATTCAATATATAAAGGATCTTTTTGGTTAGAAACATCCATTACATTATCCCAAGTATAAATACCAAAACCTACTAAGATTGTTAATACAATAGCAGGAATACTTGTCCAAATCATCTCCAATTTATGACTGTCTGCGTAAAAAGTAGCTTTTCTATCAATGTTTCCACGATATTTAAACGCAAAGAAAAAGATTAAAATTTGAGTAAAAAATTGCACGAATAAAATTAATCCAAAGGTTACTTTAAAGAGTAAATCGATGCCTTCTCCTTCTGTTGAAGCGGATAAATTTGGCAATAAAACATCTCCATAAGCTACCATGCAGTAGATGAGTAAACCATGTACAAATGCTAGTAAAAATAGCATCATCCAACCGTTGATATTGTTTTCTTTTTTTGTAGCAACTTGGTCATTTTTTGTAGTTCCAAAAATTTTAGCCAATTGCCAAAATCCTATAGCAATTGATGCGAAAATTAATACAATAAATAAAGCTTTCATTTAATATTTGATTTTAAGTTTAGTTAATTTGGTACGCTAAAAAGCGATTTTCAAAAATAATAAAAACTTTTAATTTAATGACAATTATCATTATTTTTTTATGATAAAAATCATT
>CAZYKN010000082.1:0-7923 GCA_964648135.1 uncultured Flavobacteriaceae bacterium | reverse complement strand
GCTGGCGTTGATTTAGGATTTCTAAAATCATCAAAATGTGTATAACCCATTTGGAATTTATTAGAAATTTTATCAGAAAAATCAGAATTTAATTCTAATAAATAAGATTGTATTTTATTGTTTATTTGGTACCCTGTATTTTCAAATTGTAAAGTTTCAGAACTTGGACCTCTAGAACCTAACGCTGTTGGATGTGCTGGTTTTTCTTTAGAAGCATCTAAAAAGTTATATACAAATGCCAATTTATGTTTATCACTTAAATTATAATCAAATTTTACAATTCCTTTGGTAGATCCTGAAGCATGAGTAAATCCTTGAATAGCTCCTGTATCATAACCTAAATTAGCTAATGCAGTTTTTACAGCTTGCATATCACTTAATAGTACAGAAGATTCGTTAATACCTTGTGTTGCATCACCATTATTTGGAACCCAATTTGAACCTGCATCTGTTCTGTCTTCTTTTTCAAAATTAGCAAAGAAGAATAATTTATTTTTAATAATTGGTCCACCAATACTTGCACCATATTGTGCTTGTTTTAATTCTGGAACAAAAATATCATCACCCATTACTTTTGAGCCTGTTAAATCTTGGTTTCTATAAAAACCATAAGCTGTACCATGAAATTTATTTGTACCAGATTTTGTTACTGCATTAACAGCAGCTCCTGTAAAACCAGACATAGAAACATCATAAGGTGCTGTAGAAACTTGAATTTGCTCAATAGCATCAATAGAAATTGGTTGTGCTCCTGTTTGTCCTCCTGGAGTTGCAGCATCTAAACCAAATGGATTGTTAAAAATAGAACCGTCTAAGGTAAAGTTATTGAATTGGTCGTTTGCACCACCAAAAGAACCTCCACTTGATGAAGGGTCTAATCTATAAAAATCTGCCGCTGAACGTGAAATAGAAGGCATTGAACTTAATTCTTTAGCTCCTAAAGAAGTTTCTGCTCCTGTTCTTCCACTGTTAAATGTTTTGTTTTTTCCTCCTTGTATTACAACAGCTTCAAGCGTTTCACCAGCTTGAGCCATTTTTACATTTAAGTTAAATGTCTGCCCTAATTGTAAATAAACATCTTTAATTTCTTGGTTTTGGAAACCTACATAACTTACAGTTACGGTATAAGGACCTCCAACTTTCATGTTTCTAATGGCATAATTACCACTAAATTGTGATACAGACCCGTATTTTGAACCTGTTGGAACATGTATTGCAACAACACTAGCTCCTGCTAAAGGTTCGCCTTGATCGTCTAATACGGTTCCGCTCATAGATGATGTTGTTGTTTGAGAATACCCCAAAAAACTTACAATCATCATTAAAATAATAAGTAAATTTTTATTCATTGTGTTAAAGTTTTTGATTAGGTTACAAATATAGGAGTAAAAACATAAAAAATTAACATAAAAATAACAAATTATTAACGCTTTTTTGTTGATATCTCAACAAACTCAATATATAACTATGCTAAACCTAATGTTAAGTTTTTAACGTATCACTGTATTTTTAAAAAAGTCAAATTTAGATTTATTCTAAACAAGAAATTTAGTAAATTTGTTGTTTATTTTTAAAAGGTAATGAATCATGAGAAGAATAGCAGAATCAGAATTAATTTTAAATCCAGATGGTAGTGTTTACCATTTAAACCTTCAACCCGAAAATATTGGCGATTTAATTATCTTTGTAGGTGATCAAAACAGAGTACCAAAAGTTGCCAAACATTTTGATAGTATTGAATTTGAAACTCAAAAAAGAGAGTTTAGAACCATTACAGGATATTTGAAAGGGAAGAAAATAACAGTTATGAGTACTGGTATTGGTCCAGATAATATTGATATTGTTGTAAATGAATTAGATGCCTTAGTAAACATTGATTTAAAAAATAGAACCGTAAAGAAAGAGCACAAATCACTTACTATTGTTAGAATTGGAACATCAGGTTCTTTACAAGCTAATATTCCTGTAGATAATTATGTTTTAGCAAAATACGGTTTAGGTTTTGACGGTATGTTACACGCTTACGACTGTGAACATATCCTTGAAAAAGAAATGGAAGATGCTTTTATTAAGCACACTAATTACAGCCCAAGAAAATCTAGACCTTATATTGTGGCAAATAGTGCTGAGGTGGAAGCTAAATTATCATCAGATAAAATTTTTACAGGTATTACAGGTACTGCTGGAGGATTTTATGGTCCTCAAGGAAGAATTTTACGTTTGCCTATACAAGATAACGACTTAAATAACAAAATTGATTCCTTTGATTTTAATGGAATTCAAGTTACCAATTTAGAAATGGAAACCTCTGCAATTTATGGTTTAGCTAAATTATTAGGTCATAAAGCGGTTTCTATGAATTGCATTATTGCAAATAGAGCAAACGGAACATTTAGTGATGATCCTTACAAAGCAGTTGAAGGTCTTATTGAATATACTTTGAATAAGTTGGTGGAATAAAACCCATCTTCCGTCTTCCCTAAAGGAAAAACTAAAATCAATTATTTTAGTACTGTTTTTTGATTAATTGCCACTACTGTAATACCTTTAAAAAAATAGATTTAAATTTTAATTAGTATTGGTAACACATAAACACAAATATAATACGGACAAAGTCTCTTCCCTTCGGGAAGACGGAAGATGGAAACTTCTTATCCTTTCTTCTGTATGGCTTGAACCTAATTCTTCTGCTGCTGGTAGTAGGATGTTGCAATTAATACGTCTTTTTCAAAAAGCAAATTATCAAATAACCTATGCAAGTACTGCTTTAAAAAGTAACAATGCAATTGATTTAATTAAATTAGGAATTGATTCTACTTCTATTCAACTAAATAATTCTAGTTTTGATGATTTTATTAAAAAATTAAATCCAGAAATAGTTCTTTTTGATCGTTTTATGATAGAAGAACAATTTGGATGGCGAGTTGCTGAAATTTTGCCAAATACACTTAGAATTTTAGACACTGAAGACTTACATTGTTTACGAAAAACACGAGAAATTGCTGTAAAACAGAATGTGAAATTTCAAGAAGAAGATTTGTTGAAATCTGATATTGCAAAACGAGAAATTGCTAGTATTTTACGTTGTGATTTGTCTTTGATAATTTCTACTTATGAAATGAAATTATTAAAAAAAGTGTTTAAAATTGATGAGAATATTTTATATTATATTCCGTTTTTGTTAGATAATATTAACGATTTACAAATAGCAATACTTCCCAAATTTGAAGAACGAAAGCACTTTTATTTCATAGGTAATTTTTTACATCAGCCTAATTACGATGCGGTTTTGTTTTTAAAAAAAGAAATTTGGCCATTAATTTCTAAGCAATTACCAAAAGCTGAATTACATATTTACGGTGCTTATCCTTCTCAAAAAATAACACAACTAAATAATGTAAAAGAACGATTTTTAATAAAAGGAAAACTAGCAGACTTAAATAAATTAAAACAATATAGAATTTGCTTAGCTCCAATACGATTTGGTGCTGGTCTTAAAGGAAAATTGATTGAAGCCATGCAATTTGGAACACCAAACGTTACTACAAAAATTGGAGCAGAAGGATTAAATTCAACTAAAAATTGGAGTGGTTTTATTGAAAACAATCCTGATAAATTTAGCCAATCTGCTATTGAATTATTTACTGATAAAAATACTTGGAAAAAATCACAATTAAACGGATTTAAGATAATAAACACATTCAATAAACAATATTTTGAAACTGATTTTATAGATAAATTACATCAGCTTAAGCTGAATTTAGAGCAACATAGAACCCATAATTTTATAGGAGAATTATTACAACACCACGCCTTAAAAAGCACCAAATATCTTTCTAAATGGATTGAAGAAAAGAATAAGAACCTTTAAAAAACTCCAAATTTTTATAAAATTTGGAGTTTAACAATACTTTTTTATTCTACAATTTAAAACTCATCCCAACAGAAATGTTTCTTCCAGGATTTGGAATATCATCTGCTTTTAATCTCGATAAGTGAGAAATGTATGAAACATCAAACAAATTGTTTGCGTTTAAACTTAAATTTAAGTTTGTTTTATGGAATTTAAGAGTACCTCCAAAAGCTAAATTCACTAAATTGTAACCATTACTTTTGGTTTCAAATAAACTTACATTATCCTGATTTAAAACATTTTGAACATTAACTGAAAAATAACTTTCTTTCATTTTTTTACCTAAATCAAAGTTTGCTTTTAAGGTGGTATTTATCTTATTTGCAGGAATTAAGGGTAAGTAATTTCCGTTTTTTTGTTTTGCAATTACGGTTTCGTAACTACTTTTTATATGCAACCAATCTAATGGATGTGGATGAAAATCAAAACCAAATTCACCTCCAAATAAATTAGCATCATCTTGAATGTAATTAAACACATTGTTACCATCAATTTGACTTCCGTTAGGTGATAAAAAGATGTAATTATTTATGCTGTTATAAAAACTATTGGCAAACAATTCAAGATGTTCGTTTTTATAAGCTAAAGCAACATCTAATTGTACATTTTGTTCTGTGTTTAACTCCGAATTTCCTTTTTCGTATCGGTTGGTACCTTCATGAACTCCATTTGAGGATAATTCAGCTAAGTTTGGTGCTCTAAAACCTGTTGCAACATTTATTCTTAAAATAGTTTGTTTAATTGGTTCGGTTTTATAACCTAAAGAAGCATTAAAACTATTGTAGTTTTTAGAAAGTGCATCTATAAAATGAATATCGGTACTTTCTCCATACTTATCGGAATTTATTTTACGATTATCATATCTTAATCCTGCTTGAATTACATTGCTCTTCCATTCATAATTTGAAGTAACAAACAGTCCAGCATCGTTAATTGTTGCACTTGGAATTAAAATTTCTTCTGCTTTATTGCCATTAGTTTGGTGCATTCCTTGCACTCCTAAAATAGTTTCAACTCCTTTATAGGTAGGAAAATAATATTTTAAATCGTAATTAAACGTTTTTAATATCATTTGTAAATTTGCGACATTACTGTCTTCAAATTCACTTCTATCATTAAATAAATACCCAAAATTGGCATCTAATTTAGAATTGTTAAAAAACAGATGGTTGTGTAAACTCAAAATATGATTATAGACTTGCTGTCTTGGAAAATCAGGATTTCTACTATCGGTTTGTTCTGCAATTCCTTCTTCGCTAATTCCTAAATTTAGATGATTGTAATTGTATCGTAACGTAGATGAAATTTTATTGTTACTGTATCCAATTCCTATTTTATAGTCATTTTCTTTATAACGAGTATTGGTTACTTTATCTCCTTTAGAAATGGTATAATCTTGGTGTGTATCATAAGTTGCTCTTGCTATAACTTTAAATTTATCTGACGATGTTTTTACCATTGCCGAAGTGTTATAACCTTGTGTATTAGTAAAGTATTTTTCAGATATTTCTGCATTGGTTTTGTTGGTGTTGGCGAATTTTTCATCGTTAAAATACAAAACGCCACCAAGTGCATCAGAGCCATAAAGTAACGATGCTGGACCTTTAATTACCTCTACACTTCCTATTCCAGCTTCGTTAATTCCAAGTCCGTGTTCATCACCAAACTGCTGATTTTCTAAACGAACACCTTGCGCATAAACCACTACACGATTACCAGTTAAACCTCTAATTACAGGCTTACCAATACTTGTTCCTGTAGAAACTTGAGAAACTCCTGGCATATTAGTAATTCCTTCAATTAAAGTGTTGCTTCCCATTTCTTTGAGTGCTTTTATATCTTGATGTTCCACTTTCATTACATTCTGACTTTGTAATTTATTAAAAGGAGTAGAAATCACAATTTCATCTAAATGAGTTTCAGAAGCCTCTAAAACAATATTTAATGTTTTAGTATCTTTGTTAATATTGATTGACTTTGTTTTAAAACCCAAATAACTTACCACTAATTTTATGGATTTATTAGGTAAGTTTTTAAGTTTGAAATGACCGTCAAAATCACTCGTTGTGCCTTTATGAAGTTCTGGTGAATATATTTCAACACCACTTAATATTTCTTTATTATTATCTGTAATTGTACCAGTTATGGTATGTTGTGCAAATATAAATTGCACAAATCCTAATAAAAGGATTGTTATTTTATGTTTCATTTTTTATGTATTATAATTTATTTGATACGCAAAAGTTTGCGTTTTATGTAACCGAAAATAAATTATAAAATAGGAGGAGCTCGAGAACTTTTATAAACAACAATACTACTTTCAAAAACCGAAATTTTGGCAATAACAACGGCATGAAGTGCTTTTATTGCAACGATTTTAATTTTTGCAACAAACGAAATAAAACTATGAATGGTATAATGAAAAACACTACAATCATCTTTTAAATTATGAAAGTGTTTTTCACCTTTTGCAGTACATAAATTATCATCTTCATGCTCAAAACTATGTGCAAAATTAATACTAATTGGTATAAAAAAACCAATGAGTAAAATCCATGAAAATAATATGTTTCTTTTATTGTTCATTGAGTTTGCAAATTTCATAAAATTTATTGGCTTTTAGTTAAATAATCTGTTAATTATTTTCTCTATTTTTGGATAATTTAGGAAAATAATCTTTCACTTTCCTAAATTATCAGATAATTTAGGAAAGTAAATCCTAAATTATCCGATAATTTAGGAATATTTAGTGTATATTTGCAGTAAATATTTATAAAGTTATGTTTTACAGAGAATTATATAAAAAATTAGAAAAACATCTAAATCATAAAAATTATACCATCATAACTGGAGCAAGACAAGTTGGTAAAACCTCTTTATTAAAACAGTTATTTCAGCATTTAAAAACCATTGATGAAGAAGTAGTTTTGTTAAATTTAGAAGACAAATCTTTGTTAAATTCGTTAAATAAAGATGTAAAATCTGTTTTTAATCATGTACAATTTATTCCTCAAAAAATAATTGATGGAAAAGCTAAGAAACGCATTTTTTTATTAATAGATGAAATTCAGTATTTAGATGATCCTACTAATTTTTTAAAATTTTTATACGATGAATATGAGTACAATGTAAAAGTAGTTGCTACAGGAAGTAGTGCCTTTTATTTAGATACAAAATTTAATGATTCATTGGCAGGACGAAAACGAATTTTTAGATTATATCCATTATCTTTCAATGAATTTTTAATATTTAAACGTCAAGAGAAAATTAATAATGAGATTTTTTATGGTGTTCAAGAACCATCTTATGTATCACAATACGGAAATACTACCTATAAATTATTTTTAGAATATCTAACTTATGGAGGATATCCTGCAATAGTATTAGAAGAAGATAGAGAGGAAAAAAAATGGCTGCTAGAAGAATTAAAAAACTCCTATTTACGAAAAGACATTACCGATGCTGGAGTAGAAAAAGAAGCAAAATTTATGCTTTTAGTGCAATTATTAGCAGACCAAATTGGTAATTTAGTGAATAGAAATGAGCTTGGAAACACCTTAGGTTTAGACAACAAAACGGTAGATAAATACCTATTTATTTTAGAAAAATCATTTCATATAGATTTGGTAAAACCTTTTTTTAAAAATTTACGAAAAGAACTTACTAAAATGCCAAAAGTTTATTTTAATGATATTGGTCTTCGAAATGCTATTTTAGGAAATTTTGATAACGCCTTAAATAGATTAGATAAAGGTGCTTTGTTTGAAAATTTTGTTTACAATCAGTTACGAATAAAACACGACAGGTTTAAACTAAAATATTGGCGTACTGCAAGTGGTAACGAAGTAGATTTAGTTATTGAAGAACGCTTTAATCAAGGTTATGCTTTAGAAGTAAAATGGGATTGTAAGCAATTTAAAGCTTCAAAATATAAAAAGTTTGTAGCTACTTATCCTAATTTTCCTTTAAAATGTATTGATTCTAACGATTTAGAAATATTGACTTATTAA
>CAZYKN010000081.1:6581-8000 GCA_964648135.1 uncultured Flavobacteriaceae bacterium | reverse complement strand
AACCCATTCTGCAACGTTACCAGTCATATCGTAAAGACCAAATGCGTTTGGTTTATAAGATTTAACAGCAATTGGAATATCAGCACCATCATCACTCCATCCTGCAATACCAGAATAATTCCCTTTACCTATTTTAAAGTTTGCCATTTCATCACCTCTAAAACGTTTTTCTTGGCTACGAGAATATTTACCATTCCAAGAATATTTTTTTCTTCCTTTAATGTTGTTGTATTCTCTGTTTTCAACTAAAGCTTTAGCAGCATATTCCCATTCAGATTCTGTTGGAAGTCTAAATTTTTGAGTTAATAAACCGTCTTCAACTTTTACATGTCTTCCTGTAAAACCTCCTTTAGAACGTCTGCTACCTTTAGAACGACTTTTTCTAGATTTATCTTTTTTAGCTTTTCCTCTTCCTTTAGATTTTTTCTTTTTTGCAGATAAATCTGGTAACCCTTTTTTATAGATAGTAGAATCTCCGTCAAATAACATGGTAGGATCTGCTAAATATACATCCGTATCAAAATGATTTTTACCTTCAACAGTCATTGAATCTATTTCATAAATATTTTCTAAAACACCTTTATCCATTAAAATTTTAGCGTTTACCATATTGGTTCTCCATTTACAGTATTCATTTGCTTGAACCCAATTAACACCAACTACTGGATAATCATTATATGCAGGATGACGCAAATAAGTCTCTGTTAATAATTCAGATTCCCCTAAAGTGTTTCTCCATACTAAAGTATCTGGTAACATCGATTTATATATATTTCTATAATTATCGTTATCTGGAGGATAAACTTTTGCCATCCATTGTAAAAATAAACGGTATTCACGATTGGTTACTTCTGCTTCATCAATGTAAAAAGATCGAATTTGCATTTTAACAGGAGTAGTGTTCCAGTCAAACATTACGTCATCTTGAACACGTCCCATGGTAAAAGTACCACCTTCAATTAATACCATTCCAGGAGGTGTTGGCTGTCCTTTGTAATTGTTTCCAGCACCACCGTCAAAGTCGTTAAAGCTCCATCCAGTAAGTGCAGATGTTCCACTTGCTCTTTTTCCGCCACAACTTGCTAAAGATAAAATTACCATGCTTAATAGTAACCCCTTAAATATCTGATTTCTTGTCATAATCATTTACTTTATTGTATGTTTTTAAATTTAAAAAGTGCCGCAATTTACAATATTATTGGTATGTACCAAGAAAAAATGTATAAAATTTACACTAATTTTTATTTGTTCATGTCAATAACGGCAGAAAAACAAATTTAGTATAATAAATTTAAAAATTTTAAAATAAGCTGATTTTTTTTTCGTTAGTTAGATTATGAAACAATATAAATATATTTTATTTGCTATTTCTTTTTTTATGGTGCTTACTATTCATGCACAAGAAATGCAAAAAAAAGT
>CAZYKN010000081.1:2719-6481 GCA_964648135.1 uncultured Flavobacteriaceae bacterium | reverse complement strand
TTAGTTAAAGATGGTAATCGTTTAAAACGGATTGTTTCTTTTGATTTAGTGTATCGTTTAAAACCAAAATATCAATTAAAATCCAGTTTTAGTGTACATGATTCGCCTTTGTCATCTGGAAACTGGTATAAATTTGCTGTAGATACTACTGGAGTTTATAAAATAGATAAATCTTTTTTGAATAGCTTAGGTATAAATGTTGGAAGTATTAATCCTAAAAATATTCAATTGTATGGAAATGGAGGTGCTCTTTTACCAGAAGCAAATGCTATTTCAAGACCAGACGGTTTACAAGAAAATGCCATTTTTATTAGTGGAGAAGATGATAATAGTTTTGATAATAATGACTATATTTTATTTTATGCTCAAGGTCCTGATGTTTGGATTGCCAATCCGTCATTAAATAAAGCAACACATCAAAAAAATATTTATTCAAATAGAGCGTATTATTTTATACATGTTGGAAATAATTTAGGTAAGCGTATTCAAAATCAAATTCCTATAAGCAATCAAACGGCTAACGAAACAATAACTACATATAATGATTATGCAGTTCATGAATTAGAAAAAACGAATTTAGATCATTTTGGGCAGCATTTTTTCGGTGAAAACTTTACGGTAAATGATACTCAAAATGTGAATATATTATTTAATGATGCTGATTTAAGTCAAGATATGCAAGTTGCTTTTTCGGCTGCAGCTCAATCTACTACTTCAACTAATTTCAAACTGAATTACAATACGCAAAATATTATCAATCTGTCTTTAGGTGCTACAGGTTCTACAACCATTGGTTCAGAAAATAAACAAAGTGCTATATTTACACCAACAAGTGAAACGCTTAATTTTGAAGTAAAATTTGAGAATAACGGAAATCCATCAGCTAAAGCTTTTTTAGATTATATAGAAGTCAACGGATTTAAAAAATTAATAGCACGAGATAAACAGTTTTCGTTTAGAAGTTTCTCTTTAGCGAATGCTCCAATAACAGATTATAAAGAATTTAAAATTGAAAACGCCAATAATATTCATCAAATTTGGGAAGTAACCGATAAATTTAATCCGCAAATTATAGAAAATTCAGCTACTGGAAGCAATTTCACCTTTTTAGCTCAAGGCGGAAGTCTGCATGAATACGAAGTATTAAATACCACTAATTTTTATACACCAATTAAATTGAATGATAGTCGTGTTTCTAATCAGAATTTACACGCTTTAACAGATATTGATTATTTAATTGTTTCGCCATCAGAAATTATAGGTGAAGCGAATAGATTGGCAGATTATCACAGAAGTAAAGGTTTATCTGTTTTGGTAACTACTGAGCAAACTATTTATAATGAGTTTAGTTCTGGGTCTAAAGATCCTATGGCAATACGTGATTTTGTAAAACAGTTGTATTTTAATGCAAGTACACCAGAGAAACGCATTAAATATGTGTTAATGTTTGGAGATACTTCGTATGATTTTAAAAATATTAATGGAAATAATGATGCAATTAATGTGATTGCTTATCAGTCTAAAAATAGTACAAGTTTAGCCTCATCTTATGTTACGGATGATTTTTTTGTAATGTTAGATGATAATGAAGGTGAATTTTACAACACCAACGGTTCAGGAGATTTGTTAGATGTTGGTATTGGTAGAATGCCAGTAAAAAACAGTATTGAAGCTACAATTGCTGTAAATAAAGCATTAGCATATTATAGTAAAGAAGCTTTTGGTAAGTGGCGAAACCACATTTCTTTAGTAGCTGATGATGTTGATAATTTATCAAGTGATTTTGGTTTAGAAAAAAAAGTTGAGCAAGTAGCAGATTTAATTACTTTAAACAAACCTGTTTATAATTTATCTAAAATTTATTCCGATGCTTATGTGCAAGAAATTTCTTCTGGAGGTCAAACCTATCCACAGGTAATTACAGCAATTAATAATGCCGTTGAACGAGGAAGTTTATTGATTGATTATTTTGGACATGGTGGTGAAAATGGTTGGGCTGCAGAACGATTTTTAGACGTACCTCAAATACAAAATTGGTATAATAGAGAGATGTTACCATTATTTATTACCATTACCTGTGAGTTTTCTAGATATGATAATCCGTTGCGTGTTGCAGCTGGAGAACATGTTTTTTCTAATAAAAATGGAGGTTCTGCATGTATGATTACCACAGCAAGAGAGGTGTATATTAGTTTTGGAGGAACGTTTAATATTGATTTAATGTCAGATTTACTAGAATTTAATACAACCGATAATTATAGTATTGCACAATCTTTAGCTAAATCTAAAAATGCGAATGCTAGTCAAGCACAACGTTTATTTATCAGTTTTTTTGGCGATCCTGCAATGAAATTAGCACGACCTAAGCCAAACATTAAAATTACGCAGATGAATGATGTGGATGTATCGCAACAATTAGACACCATTAAAGCACTTTCTCACGTCTATTTTAAAGGAATTGTAACCGATAATAATGATAATTTATTACCCAATTTTAATGGAGATTTATCTGTGGTTGTTTTTGATAAATCTACCAATAAATTCACTTTGAATAATGACAATCATACACAAAATAATGGCGATCCTGCTATAATAGAATTCGATTCTAGAGAAAGTAAAATCTTTAACGGAAGAGCAACAGTAAGCAATGGAGAATGGCAATTTGATTTTATTGCACCTCGTGATATTAGAATTGCGTATGGTTCAGCAAAATTAAGCTTTTATGCAGATAATGAGATGATCGATAAAAATGGTTATAATACTGATGTTATTATAGGAGGAATTAACTATGATGCTCCAGAAGACACTTTAGGACCTAAAATAAAACTTTATATGAATGATGAATCATTTATTGATGGAGGAAACACCAATCAAAATCCGCTATTTCTTGCCATTTTGGAAGATGACAGTGGAATAAACACTTCATTTACCGCAGTAGATCATGATTTAGTGGCTATTTTAGATGGCGATCAATCCAATCCTATTATAATGAATGATTATTATGAAACTGAATCAAATAATTTTAAAAAAGGAAAAGTGAAATTCCCTTTTAGAAATTTAGCTGTTGGCTTGCATACTTTAACGTTTAAATGTTGGGATACGTATAACAATCCGTCTGAAGCAAGTTTGAGTTTTGTAGTAGTAAGCGATAGTGAATTGGTGTTAGATCACGTATTAAATTACCCAAATCCGTTTATAAATTATACCGAATTTTGGTTTAGTCATAATAAACCCAATGAACCGTTGGAAGCGCAAGTACAAATTTTTACAGTTTCAGGAAAATTAATAAAAACAATCAATCAGCAAATTCAAACTACAGGAACATTGGCTAGAAGTATGCAATGGAATGGTTTAGACGACTTTGGAAACAAAATAGGAAAAGGAGTTTATATTTATAAGCTTAAAGTAAAAGCCATTTCAAACGGATTGAAAGCAGAAAAAGTAGAAAAATTAGTGATATTACAATAAATTTAAGATATTTGTGAGCTATAAAATTTTGGAAATAGCTTTTTGAAATATCAATTATTTAAAAAATAAAGATAAAAACAGACAAATGAAAAAAATAATTTTAACAACTATTGCTCTTGTATTATTAAGTCAAGTTCAAATTCAAGCACAAAATAATGTAATTACAACAGCAACCCCTTTTTTGTTAATTGCTCCAGATGCACGTTCTGGTGCTATTGGTGATATGGGAGTTGCCACATCACCAGATGCTTATTCACAACATTACAACGCTTCTAAATACGCTTTTAGCGAATC
>CAZYKN010000081.1:0-2619 GCA_964648135.1 uncultured Flavobacteriaceae bacterium | reverse complement strand
GAAACCAATTATGGAGATTTTAACGGTAGATGGAGAGCAGGTTTAGGGTTAGCTAATTTAGGACCAAAAGTACAATTATCTGTTGGAGGAGATAAAAGTTTTATTCCAACTAATTTGCGTTTAGGAGCAGGATTTGATTTTATATTAGATGAAAATAGTGTAATTAAAACTACGCTAGAAACAACAAAACTTTTAGTACCAACACCACCAACAAGAGATGATTCTAATGCTATTATTGCAGGAAAGGATAATAATGTAGATTTCTTTACAGGAATGATTCAATCTTTTGGAGATGCTCCAGGCGGAACTAGTGAAGAAATAAAAGAATTTACGTGGTCTGCAGGAGCAGAGTATGTATATCAAGATACCTTTGCTTTTAGATTGGGTTATTTTAATGAAAGTGAAATGAAAGGAGCAAGAAAGTTCTTTACTTTAGGAGCAGGTTTTAAATTTAAGTCTAGTAAAATAGATGTTTCTTATTTATTAAATTCATCAGATGTTAATAATCCATTAGAAAATACTTTACGTTTTTCTATCTCTTTTGATTTTGGTGATTTTTATGAAGAATTCTAAAAAATAGTAGTACATTTGACTTTCAATAATTTTGATTGAAAAATGAAAGAAATAAAATTAAGTACAAGCTTTATTGTTTTTGATGATTTAAAAGAATTATCAGAAAGCGATAAAGCTTTATTTTTGGAAGCAAAACACGCTTGTAAAAATTCGTATGCTCCTTATTCTAAATTTCATGTAGGAGCAGCTTTATTATTAGAAAACGGAGAAATTATTCACGGTAATAATCAAGAAAATGCCGCTTACCCTTCAGGAATGTGTGCAGAGCGTGTGGCTATTTGGAAAGCGTCCTCTTTATATCCTAAAGTGAAGATAAAGAAATTGTTTATTACAGCAATTTCTGAAACTCATCTGGTAAAAGAACCCATTTCACCTTGTGGAGCATGCAGACAAACCATTGCAGAATACGAAGTAAACCAAGAAGAACCTATTGAAGTGTTTTTTGGTGGAGAAGAAGGTAAAATTATAAAAGCCCATTCTCTATCAGATTTATTGCCTTTGGGGTTTGATAAGAGTTTGTTGTAATTTTTTAACACATAGACATATCAGGGTCAACGCATATCTAACCCAAGAATTTTCATTAGATATTGATCATCCCAACCTGCCATTAGTCTTTTACTAACAAGACTAGCTTTATTAGAGTTTTCTTTTTTTAATAAATTAAGAGCAAATTTTTGTATCAATGCAAAGTTTTAAGCTGCTTTATTTTTTTTTTTTTCTTTTCTTTTCCTTTGGTAATAAAAGGTCATAAACCTACAACCGAAAAAGAGATAATAAAACAACCGTATGTTTTTGAATTTTCAGGAATTCAGAAGGGAATTTATATTCAGAAAATGAGTTAGAAATAAAATTGATAGATAATTTACAAAGTTTTTTACTCAAATTGGGAAAAGGTTTTGCTTTTGTTGGAATGAATTACTTCAACAAAGAAGTTATTGGAGAATCTGACAATGAAACAATTGGAGTAATTTTAGCATCTGAAAAAGATGATATTTTTGTTGAATATGCAACTGCAAGTGTGACAAATAAATTAGCAGTAGGTGAATATCAATTGTATCTGCCAAACAAAAAAGAATTAGAAAACAAAGTAAAAGATATACTAAATAAGGAGTAACAAATGCTAACAAAATGTAATTGAGGGTTTTATGCTAAAATTAAAGTTTGTACCCTTGCACAAAGTTTAGTGATAAATTGAAAGGTAAGTGCCTTGAAGTCTGCAACTACGCTTACACAAATCCATTCCTAAAGCAATACCAATACAAGTTAATTATGCTTTAGATTTAATTAAATAATTAGCATAACTTTTAGCTTAGTCTCTTTACTTCTTTATACTCCTTTTATTCTATATTATTTAATGTACATGAGATTAATGACTTCATAAACCTAAAAAAAACAGCAATAAATAATCTATTTTTTATGAAATAGTGAATTTTAAATCGTCTTTTTAAGAATAATTGAAATCGGATTAAAATCATCTAAAAAGTCTTTAATAGTATTTTCATTTTTTGTAACTTCGCAAAACGTAAAATAATGAAGTGAATATATCTTTTTAAATTTGCTTCAATAAACTAAAACCTATAATTATGGCATTTGATATTAAAATGATACAAGGCGTTTATAGCCGAATGAAACAAAATGTAGATAAAGCACGTGAAATTGTTGGTAAACCACTCACACTTGCAGAAAAAATATTATACAATCACTTATGGGAGAAAACTCCAAGTAAAGCGTTTACTCGTGGTAAAGATTATGTAGATTTTGCACCAGATCGTATTGCTTGTCAAGATGCAACCGCACAAATGGCCTTATTGCAATTTATGCAAGCTGGTAAAAAAGAAGTTGCTGTACCAACAACCGTTCATTGTGATCATTTAATACAAGCGAGAATTGGAGCTGATAAAGACCTACAAAATGCCATCAATACTTCAAGTGAAGTCTTTAATTTTTTAGGTTCAGTTTCTAATAAATACGGAATTGGTTTTTGGAAACCCGGAGCAGGAATCATACATCAAGTGGTTTTAGAAAATTACGCTTTTACTGGAGGAA
>CAZYKN010000080.1:3685-8030 GCA_964648135.1 uncultured Flavobacteriaceae bacterium | reverse complement strand
GAAAAATATGATTTTTAGACGGCATTCGAAAGGTAATCATAAAATTTGAAATGATAGCATCTTAAAATTTTCTGCTGTTTGAGTTCCGTTAATAGATTTATGATTATTAGAATAAGTATTATAACGGAACGAGTTCAGAAAATTTAGATTAGCTTTCGTAAGCCTAGATTTTTTTGGTTCGTTTTTTTATCAATGAAAAAAATGAACAAATAAGATATTATACTAATTGTTAGATTTTTAAGTGTCAATATAAATTACCTTTTAAATTTGTAGTAGAAACATAATTAATACTTTACTTTTGCAAAAAAAATGATTAATGAATAAAGAGGATTTCATATCGTTAGCATTTCATCCAAAAACAATCGGTAACGAGCAAATAATTGCTTTGGAGTCTGTATTGGAAGAATATCCCTTTTTTCAAGCAGCACAAGTGTTACATTTAAAAGGTTTAAAAAAGCAAGGAAGTTTTAAATATAATAACACCTTAAAAAAAGTGGCTGCAACGACTACAAATAGAACTGTTTTGTTTGATTTTATTACTTTAGATTCACTTGATTATACTGAAAAAGCTTTAGAAGAAGTCAGCTTATTAGAAAATATTGAAGTTGTTGATGAAAAATTAATTGAACACTTATCTTTATCCATCAAAACCCAAGAAAAGGAGCAAACAGAAAAAGTATCAATTAAGGAGCAAGCAGAAATTGTAAAAATAGAAGAAGAATTACAATTAGGAAAGCCATTAGAATTTGATAAAAATGATTCCTTTTCATTTAATGAATGGCTAACTCTATCTCCAAAAAAGGAAATTGTTAGAGATGAAAAACTTAAAAAGGAAATAAAAAACACTTCTTCAACTAAAAAAAATAAAAATAAATCACTTGACAAACAAGTTAATTTAATAGAAAGTTTTATTGCAAAGAAGCCTAAGATAAAAGCAGATAAAAATCAAGAAATCAAAGATATAGCAGTTGGTAGTGTGGAGGAAAATACACACCTAATGACCGAAACTTTAGCCAAAGTTTATTTAGAACAAAAAAAATATGATAAGGCAAAACAAGCTTTTAGCATTTTAAGTTTGAAATATCCAGAAAAAAGTAGTTTCTTTGCAGACAAAATAAAATCAATAGAATTTTTACAAAAAAATAAGTCATGACATATTCAATATTTTTAATCTTAATTGTAATCGTAGCACTGCTATTAATTTTGATTATTATGGTTCAAAATCCAAAAGGAGGAGGATTAGATGGTTCGTTTGGTGGAGGAAGCTCTCAATTAGGAGGTGTTCAAAGTACCAATAAATTTTTAGATACTGCAACGTGGACTTTAGCAATTTCATTATTTGCTTTAATCTTATTATCAAATTTTGCAATTCCAAGAACAAAAACAAATACTGATACCAATTTAAAAGAAACAATAAGTGATGTTCAAGTTGAAAAGAAAGCACCAGCTACTGATGCTCCAACGGCAGATGCACCAACTACAACAGATAAACCAGTTTCTAACGATGATAAAAAATAATAATTAGTTTCCCTTTAATTATTTAACCTTGCCAACGTGTCTGACACGTTGGCATTTTTTTTTGAAAAATATGTCAATTTTAAACCGTTTTCTCGATGGCATACTTTTAGATTATACGAAGTAGATTTTAACTAATAAAACAATATAAAATGAGTACAGTAAATATTAAACCATTACACGATAGAGTAGTTGTAGAACCTATGGCTGCTGAAACCAAAACGGCATCAGGATTGTTTATTCCAGATTCGGCTAAAGAAAAACCACAACAAGGTATTGTAGTTGCCGTTGGTAAAGGAACAAAAGATGAACCTACAACAGTTAAAGTAGGTGATAAAGTTTTATACGGAAAATTTTCTGGAACGGAATTAAAACTAAACGGAAAAGATTATTTAATCATGAGAGAAAGCGATATTTTTGCTATTATTTAAATAATCTAACAATATAATAGTTTAACATTTAAACGATTAAGTAAACAATTAAACAAAATAAAAAATGGCAAAAGATATAAAATTTGATATTGAAGCACGTGACGGATTAAAACGTGGTGTGGACGCATTAGCAAATGCAGTAAAAGTAACATTAGGACCAAAAGGAAGAAATGTTGTTATTGGTAAATCCTTTGGAGCACCAACCATTACAAAAGATGGTGTAAGTGTTGCTAAAGAAATAGAATTAGAAGATCCTTTAGAAAATATGGGAGCGCAAATGGTTAAAGAAGTAGCTTCTAAAACCAATGATTTAGCTGGAGACGGAACAACAACTGCAACGGTTTTAGCACAAGCCATCGTAAAAGAAGGATTAAAAAATGTTGCAGCAGGAGCAAATCCACTTGATTTAAAAAGAGGAATTGATAAAGCAACTGCTGCCATTGTAAAAGATTTACATAAGCAATCACAATCGGTTGAAAAAGGAGATAAAATAAAACAAGTAGCAACTATTTCTGCTAATAATGATACATCAGTAGGAGATTTAATCGCAAAAGCGTTTAATAAAGTTGGTAAAGAAGGCGTAATTACCATTGAAGAAGCCAAAGGAATGGAAACTTATGTAGATATTGTAGAAGGAATGCAGTTTGATAGAGGGTATCTTTCTCCTTATTTTGTAACCGATTCAGAAAAAATGAAAACAGATTTAGAGAATCCTTTTATCTTATTATACGATAAAAAAATCTCTACTATGAATGATATTTTACCAGTTTTAGAACCCGTAGCAAAAGCAGGAAGACCTTTGTTGATTATTGCAGAAGATATTGATGGTGAAGCCTTAGCAACTCTTGTAGTAAACAAACTTAGAGGAGCGTTAAAAATTGCCGCAGTAAAAGCACCAGGTTTTGGTGATAGACGTAAAGCCATGTTAGAAGATATTGCTATTTTAACTGGTGGAAGTGTAATTTCTGAGGAACAAGGTTTCACTTTAGAAAATACCACTATTGATATGTTAGGAACTTGTGAAAGAGTTGAAATTGATAAAGACAATACTACTATTGTAAATGGTGCTGGAAATGCCGATAATATTAAAGGTAGAATAGGACAAATTAAAGCACAAATTGAAACTACTACATCAGATTATGATAAAGAAAAATTACAAGAGCGTTTAGCTAAATTAGCTGGAGGTGTAGCCGTTTTATATGTTGGTGCTGCTAGTGAAGTAGAAATGAAAGAGAAAAAAGATAGAGTAGATGATGCTTTACACGCAACAAGAGCAGCTGTTGAAGAAGGAATTGTTGCAGGTGGAGGAGTGGCTTTGGTTAGAGCAAAATCCGTTTTAGAAAAAATTACAACCGATAATTTAGATGAGGTTACAGGTATTCAAATTGTAGCTCGTGCTATTGAAGCTCCATTACGTACTATTGTGGAGAATGCAGGAGGAGAAGGTTCTGTTGTGATTAATAAAGTGCTAGAAGGAAAAAAAGATTTTGGTTTTAATGCTAAAACAGATGAATATGTAAGCATGTATAAAGCAGGAATTATAGATCCAACAAAAGTAACACGTGTTGCCTTAGAAAATGCAGCATCTGTTGCAGGAATGATTCTAACAACAGAATGTGCTTTAATTGATATTAAAGAAGATGCGCCAATGCCTGCACCAATGCCAGGAGGAATGCCAGGAATGATGTAGTATAAAGAATAAATATAATAGTTTGAAAGCCTAGAATCAAATTGATTTTAGGCTTTTTTATATTACCGTCATTCCAACACAGGTAGAAAATTTTGATTAAAAAAAAGTAGCTTAAACATAATAATTCATTTTGTACTCAGCTTAGTTTCCTACGTAGTTTCTTTATAGGTTTTGTGATTAATAAAACGCATTTTTTAAATATTTTAATCATCCATTTCTATTTTATTCCCTAAATTTGACCTGCAATTTAAAACTGACTAAAAATGCAAAAACAACTTATAGAATGCGTGCCAAATATTAGTGAAGGACGTGATTTAGCTAAAATAAATACCATAGCACATATTGTTGAAACTGTTGAAGGTGTAAAATTACTTGACATAGATCCAGGAGCAGCAACAAACAGAACGGTAATTACTTTTGTTGGTGAACCCAAACAAGTAATTACAGCAGCGTTTTTATTAATTCAAAAAGCTGCAGAACTTATAGATATGAGTAAACATTCAGGAGCACATCCTCGTTTTGGTGCAACTGATGTTTGTCCCTTAGTCCCAATTTCTGGAATTACACTTGAAGAAACTGCAAAATATGCACAACAATTAGGAGAAAAAGTAGGAAATGAATTAGATATTCCTGTGTATTTATACGAAAATGCAGCAACTGAAGAAAAGAGGAAAAATTTGGCTAATTGTAGAGCAGGAGAATACGAAGG
>CAZYKN010000080.1:0-3585 GCA_964648135.1 uncultured Flavobacteriaceae bacterium | reverse complement strand
CCAGGAAAATTAAAAGCCGTAAAAGGTATTGGTTGGTTTATTGAAGAATACGGTATTGCACAAATTTCCTACAATCTTACGAATATAAGTATTACCTCAATGCACAAAGTATTTGATGAAACTTGTAAATCAGCTCAAAAAAGAGGTTTGCGTGTAACAGGTTCAGAATTAATAGGTTTAATTCCGCTTAAAGCGATGTTAGATGCAGGTGATTTCTACTTAAAGCGTCAGCAAAGATCTTTGGGAATATCAGATAAAGAAAAAATTAAAATTGCCGTAAAATCTTTAGGCTTAGATGACTTGAAACCATTTAATCCAGAAGAAAAAATTATAGAATACGTTCTTAAAGACCACAATAAAAAGCAATTAATAGATTTAAGTTTAACCGATTTTGCTGAAGAAACCGCAGGAGAATCCATGGCTCCAGGAGGAGGAAGCATCTCTGCTTATGTAGGAACTTTAGGTGTGGCTTTAGGTACAATGGTTGCTAATTTGTCTGCTCATAAAAGAGGCTGGGACGACCGTTGGGAAGAATTTTCTAAATGGGCAGAAAAAGGACAAGCCTATAAAAATAAACTTTTGGCTTTGGTTGATGAAGATACCAATGCTTTTAATAAAATTATTGAAGGATTTAGAATGCCAAAATCAAATGATAAAGAAAAAAAATTGAGAACTGAGGCTATTCAAGAAGCAACAAAATATGCAACCGAAGTACCGTTTTTGGTTATGGAGACAGCACAACAATCTATGGAAGTCATGCTTGAAATGGCTAAAATTGGATTGCAAAATTCATTGTCTGATGCAGGTGTTGGTGCTTTGTGTGCTAAAGCAGCGGTTCAAGGAGCGTATTTTAATGTGCGTATCAATGCAAAAGATATAAAAGATAAAGCTTTCGCTGATGATATATTGCAACGAGCAAAAAGAGTCTTTGAAAAAGCAATAGATTCAGAAAAAGAAATGATTGCTTTGGTAAATAGTAAAATATAGTTTTAAATGATAAAATACATCTCAAGCATACAAAATCCGTTAATTAAAAACATTCTTTTGTTGAAGGATAAATCTAAAGCACGTAGAAAGCAAGGCGTGTTTGTGCTTGAAGGTCTGCGAGAGTTGTCTTTGGCTGTAAAAGGCAATTATCAAATAGAAACTATTTTGTTTTATGCGGAATTAATTCCCTTACAAGAAATAGAAAATATTGTTGCTTCACAAAAAGTGGAGTTGATAGAAATTTCTAAAGAAGTGTATCAAAAAATAGCTTTTAGAGGAACAACAGAAGGAGTGATTGCAGTGATAAAAACAAGAGCATTTTCCTTGAAAAACATACATTTTAAAACAAAAAACCCCTTAATTCTTATTGCAGAAGCTCCAGAAAAACCTGGAAATATTGGTGCTTTATTACGAACTGCCGATGCTGCCAATGTAGCTGCTGTAATTATAGCAAATCCGTTGACAGATATGTTTAATCCAAATATTATTAGGTCTAGTGTTGGTTGTTTGTTTACTAATCAGATTGCGGTTGGAAGTACTTCAGAAATTATTCAATTTTTAAAGGCGAAACATATAAATAGTTATGCAGCAGCTTTACATAAAGAATCTGTAAATTATTTAACAAAAGATTATACCAAACCAACGGCTATTATTGTAGGAACTGAATCAACTGGATTAAGTGATGAATGGTTTAATTTTACAAAAAAAGTTATCATTCCAATGGAAGGAGAAATTGATTCCTTAAACGTATCCGTAGCTGCTTCTATTTTAATTTTTGAAGCCAAACGGCAACGAAATATATAAAAATTGTTTTAGTACTATTCAGTTAATATCAAAATAAATATGGCACCACAAATTGTTTTTTACATTTTAATAGCTATTATCTTAATCAATTATTTTATTGATACTTGGTTAGATTATCTTAATGCTAAACATTATGATGATCCAATTCCGTTAGAGTTGCAAGATGTTTATACTAAAGAAGAATACCAGAAATCTCAAGCGTATAAAAAGGAAAACAATCGTTTTTCTAATTGGAGTTCTTTGTTTTCATTACTGCTAACTTTGGCTTTTTTCTTTTTGAAAGGCTTTGCGTTGGTAGATCATTTTGTTCGTCAATTTACAAACAATGAAATAGTAGTAACCTTATTGTTTTTTGGAATAATTATGATTGGTAATGATATTTTAAGCACTCCATTTTCCTACTATCATACTTTTGTAATTGAAGAAAAATACGGATTTAATAAAATGTCTAAAAAATTATTTTGGATAGATAAAATTAAAGGATGGTTACTAACCATAATTATTGGAGGTGTGATATTGGCTTTAATCACTTGGTTTTATCAGCAAACAGGAAATCAATTTTGGATTTACACGTGGATATTTATGGCATTATTTTCTGTTTTTTTAACCCTTTTCTATTCTTCACTTATTGTACCTATATTTAACAAACAAACTCCTTTAGAAGATGGAGCACTTAAAACAGAAATTGAAAAATTTGCACAAAAAGTAGGATTTACATTAGATAATATTTTTGTAATTGATGGCTCTAAGCGTTCTACCAAAGCAAATGCTTATTTTTCTGGTTTTGGAGCAAAAAAGCGCATTGTTTTGTACGATACTTTAATAAACGATTTAGAAAATGAAGAAATTGTTGCAGTATTAGCACATGAAATAGGTCATTATAAAAAAAAGCATGTCTTTATAAACATGATTTTATCCATTTTAGTAACAGGATTTACGCTTTATATTTTATCCTTGTTTATTGATAGTTTATTATTGGCAGAATCTTTATCGGTTTTAAAACCAAGCTTTCATATTGGTCTAATTGCGTTTGGTATTTTATATTCACCAATATCTTCTATTACAGGTTTTTTAATGAATTATTTATCAAGAAAATTTGAATATCAAGCAGATGCTTTTGCTAAAGAAAATTATTCTGGAGAAGCATTAATTTCGTCCTTAAAAAAGTTGTCAAAAAATAGTTTGAGTAATTTAACACCACATCAATGGTATGTAAATTATCATTATTCGCACCCAACTTTACTTCAACGAGTTCTTTTTCTTAAGCAATAATTTTAAATCATTTAATTCAGATAAATCTCCTAAGAAATTGGTGCTAATTGGTGTTGTTTTTTGCTTAATTTCTTCTTTTTCTAATTTTTCTTCTTCTATTTCAATGGCTTTAACAATGTTTTCTGCCGTAGCATTGGTGTTCATTTCGGTACTTAAAAAGAAATGATTAATCTCTTCATCATTCATACCAGATAGTTCTTTAAAAAAATCATCGTAAGAAAGACCATAGTCATCTAAAATTTCATAAAAAGTATCTTCTGCTAGTTTTTCATCATGTTTTTCAATTTCTAAGATAATTTTGTAAATAGATTCGGCAGTTTCTTTAACTTTTTGAGGTACTGCTTTTCGTCTAGCAAAATGAGAGATTATTTTACCATTTTCATCAAAAGTAGTTTCAAATTTGGTTACCACCCAATAATAATCGCCATTTTTGGTTAAATTTTTTACCACAGCATAAAGGCTTTCTCCTTTATGGAGTTTGTCCCATAATACTTTAAAGATTATTTTAGGCATATCAGGATG
>CAZYKN010000079.1:6543-8061 GCA_964648135.1 uncultured Flavobacteriaceae bacterium | reverse complement strand
AACAAAGAATATTGTAAAAATTGTCAAGGAAAATACCACAACAAAAAACTACAAGGAGTAGAAATATTAAGAGATCTAGTAAAAGATGAAGATACTTATATAGACGGAAATATTACAGATCCAGAAAACGGAAAAACATACAGTTGTTATCTAACACTTATAACCAAAAATAAATTAAAAGTAAGAGGATATATAGGTTTTTCTTTAATTGGAAGAACACAATATTGGTATAGAACTTCTCATTAAAATACAGCAATTCACAAATTAAAAAAAAGAAACAATCTCACAATAAAATAATAAAAATGAAAAATATAATCACCTTATTAGTTATTACAACAATACTACTTTTTTCATGTAAAAAAGAAGAAAAAGCACCTTTACCAAATTCCATTTCTGGAATAAAATTAGAAAAAGCAAAGCAAGAAAAAATAAAGGATAGTATTAGCAAAATTATCTTAGCGCTAGATAAAAAATTATCGGAATTAGATACCGTAAAAAAACTAACCAAAGTAACAACTTATCCTGTTAAAATAAGTCGTTTTGAACACTATATAAATATTCAAGGAAATACAAAAACAGATAAAAATATTATCATTAGACCTTTAGCAAGCGGTACAATTACTCGTGTTTATGTAAAAGAAGGACAGCGTGTGTCTGCTGGTCAGAAATTGTTTCAATTAGATAATGCTGTTTTAATCAACTCTATTAACGAAGTTAAAAACCAATTATCCTTAGCACAAACTGCTTATGATAGACAAAAGCGTTTATGGGAACAAAAAATTGGTTCAGAAATGCAATATCTTCAAGCAAAAACGCAAAAAGAAGCTTTAGAAAAAAAAATATACACTTTAAATTCTCAAGCTAAAAATTATCGTGTTACTGCTCCGTTTAGTGGAATTATAGATGACCTTATAGCAACAAAAGGCGATTTAGCTTCGCCACAAACACCATTAGCAAGATTGGTAAATTTACACAATATGTACATTGAAAGTGATGTTGCCGAAAACTATTTACAATCCATTAAAAAAGGAAATAAAGTTGTGGTCAATTTAAGTGCAATAGATAAAGAATTTACTACAAAAATTGCGCAAATCGGAAATACTATTAGTCCAGATAACAGAACTTTTAAAATTAGAATTAACGTTCCAAACAAAAAAGGATATGTAAAGCCAAATTTATTAGCAGATCTTAAAATAAAAGATTTTGATGAAAAAGAAGCTGTTGTTATTCCTACCAAACTTATTCAAATAGATCAAAATGGAAACAACTTTGTTTACACTGTAATTAAAAAAGATAGTAAGAACATCGTTCATAAAAACTTGGTTACTGTTTCGAGTAGTTACCAAAATAATTCGCTAATCACAAACGGTCTTTCAAAGGATGATGTAGTCATTGATGAAGGTTCAAGAACTGTGAGTAATGATCAAGAAGTGGAAGTTGGGAAGTAAGGAAGTATGGAAGTTGGGAAGTAAGGAAGTATGGAAGTTGGGAAGCTGGGAAGTTGGGAAGTTGGGAAGT
>CAZYKN010000079.1:0-6443 GCA_964648135.1 uncultured Flavobacteriaceae bacterium | reverse complement strand
ATGATACACAAACAAAACGCACTTTCAAATTGGGCAATAAACAATAAGGCAACGGTTCTCGTTATTATGGCGATTATCTTTTTAGCAGGTATTAAATCATACAATGCCATGCCAAATGAGGCTTTTCCAGAAGTGGTGATGCCAGAAATTTTTGTAACTACTATTTATCCAGGAAACTCCGCTTTGGATATGGAAAAATTGGTTACTAGACCTTTAGAAAAAGAAATCAACCAAATTTCTGGTATTGATAAAGTAATTTCTACTTCCA
Source organism: uncultured Flavobacteriaceae bacterium (assembly GCA_964648135.1). Lineage (GTDB taxonomy): Bacteria > Bacteroidota > Bacteroidia > Flavobacteriales > Flavobacteriaceae > S010-17. The sequence continues at coordinate 6,175 of CAZYKN010000079.1, read as the reverse complement.
AACAAGGTTTTTCATCTATTGATGTAAAATTTACCACCAATGTAACACCAGATGAAGCCTTACAATTAGTAAAAGATAAGGTTGATGTTGCTAAAGCTGATAAAGATTTTCCACACGACTTACCAGCAGATCCAAATGTGATAAAATTAGATTTATCAGAAAAAATGCCCATTTTCAACATCAATTTATCAGGCGAATTTTCAATGGATCAACTTAAGAAATATGGAGAATATTTAGAAGATGAAATTGAAAGCTTACCAGAAATTAGTGGTGTCGATATTCGTGGTGTACAAGATAAAGAAGTAGAAATCGCTGTCGATTTAGCCAAAATGGAAGCTGTAAACCTCAACTTTAGAGATATTGCAGGTGCTATCCGTAATGAAAACATGACCATTTCTAGTGGAGATATTAAACAAGACGGAATGATACGCAACGTTCGTGTGGTTGGTGAATATAAAAATCCGAAGAAAATGGAAGATATCATCGTAAAAAAACAACATCAAAAAGTAGTGTATTTACGTGATATTGCAACTGTTAAGTTTAAAGAAAAAGAAAAAACAAGCTATGCTCGTGAGTTCTCAAGACCAGTAGTAATGCTAGATGTTAAAAAGCGTTCTGGTGAAAACTTAATTATTGTTTCTAAAAAAATTGATGAAATTATCGCTAAAGCGAAAGAAACTGTATTTCCAAAAAATTTAATCATTTCAAGAACCAATGACATGACCGATAAAACCATCGCTCAAGTGAATGATTTGGAAAATAATATCATCTTTGGAGTGATTTTAGTGGTTTTAGTATTGATGTTCTTTTTAGGTTTACGAAATGCACTATTTGTTGGAATTGCCATTCCTTTATCTATGTTATTATCCTTTATTTTACTCAATGCTTTAGGAATTACCTTAAATATGATGGTACTTTTCGCCTTAGTATTAGCACTTGGAATGTTGGTGGATAATGGGATTGTTGTGGTAGAAAATATTTATCGTTACATTGATGAAGGCTACTCTAATTACGATGCTGCCAAATACGGTGTTGGTGAAGTTGCATGGCCAATTATTGCCTCAACAGCAACTACTTTAGCTGCTTTTATTCCTTTAGGATTTTGGCCTGGAATTATGGGTCAGTTTATGAAATATTTTCCTATTACGTTGATTATGGTTTTGTCCTCATCACTTTTTGTGGCTATGGTTATAAATCCCGTTTTAACGGAAATGTACATGAAAGTAAAAGAAGACGAAGTTTCCTTTAAAAAAGTAATTTACCGAAGTATTATAGCTGGTATTTTTGGTGTTTTATTTTTAGTTTTAGGCTTTCATTTTCACAAAAAAGGATTGGTTGCTTTAGGAAACATATTAACTTTATTTGCTATTTTTAATATCTTATACAAAATAGCCATAAACCCTGTAATTAACTGGTTTCAAAATAGTTTTCTACCAAGTTTAGAACGATTATACGAAAAAGCATTACAATTTTCGTTAAGAGGTTACAATGTATATTTTATGTTTTTTGGAACATTTGCTTTGTTGTTTTTCTCTATGTATTTAATGAAATTATTTCCACCAAATATCTTATTCTTTCCAGAAAATGAACCTGAACAAATTTATGTTTATACAGAATATCCTATTGGTACAGGCATTGAAAAAACCAATCAAATAACATTAGATATAGAGGCAAAAGTATTAGATTATATAAAAAAATACGAAGATAAAGATACACATAAAAACTATTTGGTAAAATCGGTTATTGCACAAGTTGGCGAAGGTACTGGCGATCCCCAAAAAGGAAATCAAGGAAACACACCAAACAAAAGTAGAATTACTTTAGATTTTACGGATTTTGTAGATAGAAGAGGTCAAAAAACATCCAAAGTACTTACCGATTTAAGGGAAATGCTGAGTGTTTATCCTGGAGTAAACATCACCGTAGATAAAAAGAAAAACGGACCACCAGCAGGACCACCATTAAACATAGAAATTACAGGTGATGATTACGATAATCTAATAAAAGTTGCTGCAGATATGCAACACTTCCTAAAATCTAAGAATATTAGTGGTATTGAAGAGTTAAAACTCGATGTAGAATTGGGTAAACCCGAAATGTTGGTGAAAATTGACCGTCAGAAAGCCAATAGATTAAGTGTTTCTACTGGTCAAGTAGCCGATTTGTTACGTACATCATTATACGGAAAAGAAATTTCTACCTATAAAGATGGCGAAGATAATTATCCTGTAAATATTCGTTTACAAGACAAATATCGCTATAATAAAGATGCGTTGATTAATCAGAAAGTTATTTTTAGAGATCAGATGTCTGGCAGAATAAAATCTGTTCCAATAAGTGCTATTGCAACTACTGAGAATAAATCCACTTTTTCTGCGGTAAAACGTATTGATTTAAACCGAGTAATTAGTGTTTATACCAATATTTTGGAAGGCTATAACGCTACAAATGTAGTAGAAAATACCAAACATATTTTAAAAGGCTACAAATTACCAAAAGGCTATAGCTATAAATTTACAGGAGAGCAAGAAGAACAAGCCAAACAAATGGCATTTTTAAGTAAAGCCTTGCTAATTGCCGTAATCTTAATCTTTTTGATTTTGGTAGCTCAATTTAATTCGGCTGTAACGCCAGTAATCATCTCCTTATCAGTAGTGTTAAGTTTAATTGGTGTACTATTAGGATTAATTATTTTTAAAATTGACTTTGTTATCTTAATGACCATGCTTGGTATCATTTCCCTCGCAGGAATTGTAGTAAATAACGCCATTGTACTGATAGATTACGTCAATTTAATTGTAGAAAGAAAACGAGCAGCACTCAAAATTGATAAAGATAAACTGTTGCCAAAAAAATTAATATTTGAAAGTATTGTACAAGCAGGGAAAACTCGTTTACGACCAGTATTATTAACGGCAATCACAACCGTTTTAGGGTTAATTCCATTAGCTTACGGAATAAATATCAATTTTATTACATGGTTTCAAACCTATGATGCACACTTCTATATTGGTGGAGAAAACGTGATGTTTTGGGGTCCACTTGCAAAAACGGTAATTTACGGATTAACCTTTGCAACCTTCCTAACATTAATTATTGTGCCTGTTATGTATTATATTTTATTTAGAGTACAACTGCGTTTTAATAAACGTAGGATTGCTGAGGTTTAGTGTATTAGTCAGGGCTTCACTTTAAGTGAAACCCTGACTGTTTAAGGCTTGATTTTTAAATTGATAAACTCATACTATGACTCGAAGTCATAGTATGAGTAAAAACGAACTCACACCGTGACTCAAAGTCACGGTGTGAGTAATACTAAAGTCAAAACTTCACTTGAAATAAAACCCTAACTACCAAAGTAATTCCCTAATAACAAGCGCAAAAGGAAGTGATTTTAATTTAAACTCACTTCTTTTTTATATATTTGTAGCTCCCTTTAGAGCTAAAACTATGAAATCAATTACTTTTTTACTCATTATTTGGTCAAGTATCAATTATGCACAAGTTGGTATTGGAACAACCAATCCACAGGAAAAATTAGAAGTCAATGGAAAAATTAGAATGACTGATGGAAATGAAAATACTGGAAAAGTAATGACAAGTGATGCTAATGGTTCTGCTACTTGGCAAGATGGAACAGGTAATTTTTCTATGATATCAACAAAAATTGTAAATGGTGGAGCAGTTTACAATACTTCAGGCACAGGAAATTGGGAATTATTAGCATTTGATACTGAAGATTTTGATACCAATAATGAATTTGATTTAACTTCAAAAAAATTTACTGCTTTAAAGGATGGATATTATCACATAGAAGCACAATACACTACTAAAATTGTAAACAGAACAGGTCAGTTTGGAATTGGCATCTATATAAACGGAACTTTAATAGCCGAAAATTCATTAAATCACTTAGGAGCAACCACACAAGGTATTATTACAAGAAGCATTTCTAAATTAGTATATCTTTCTGCTGGTAATACTATTGAAATTCAATTAAAAGATGATGGAACAGTAACCGAAATAGACAAATGGTTTGGTAAAACTTTTTTTACTATACATAGAGTTAGATAAACCTTTATCAATTTAGTTACGGTGTGAGTAGTTATTCTAAAGTCAGGGCTTCATTTAAAGTGAAACCCTGACTGTTTAAGGCTTGATTTTTAAATTGATAAACTCATACTATGACTCGAAGTCATAGTATGAGTAAAAGAACAACTCACACCGTGACTTTGAGTCACGGTGTGAGTAATACCAATTCAACATCAAAATACGCTATAAATTTAAAACTAGCTCAATCCATTCCAACCTTGAGCTGTCAATTCAATTTTTTGATTGGCACGAGTAACTAGATGAACACCTTGATTCTCTTCGGTAATATGACCAATAACTGTTAAATTAGGATTTCCTTTAATTTTATCGTAATCGCTTTGTGCAATAGTAAAGAGCAATTCGTAATCTTCTCCACCACTTAGCGCAACGGTAGTACTGTTCATATTAAATTCCTCACTTGTAGAAATAACTTCTTGACTCAGTGGAATTTTACTTTCATATAAATCACATCCAACTTTAGATTGTTTACAAATATGTAGAATTTCAGAAGACAAACCATCAGAAATATCAATCATTGCGGTTGGTTTAACCTCTAAAGCTTTTAGTAACTCTACCATATCTTTACGAGCTTCTGGTTTTAATTGTCGTTCTACCAAATAGGTATAATCATCTAATGCTGGTTGCGCATTTGGATTGGCTTGAAACACTTGTTTTTCACGTTCTAAAACTTGTAATCCTAAATATGCTGCACCTAAATCGCCTGTTACTACTAATAAATCGTTTGGTTTTGCTCCGTTTCTATAAACAATAGCTTCTTTTTTGGCTTCACCAATGGCTGTAACGCTAATGAGTAATCCTTTTGTAGATGAAGTAGTATCACCTCCAATTAAATCAATATCATACATTTTACAAGCTAAGTGAATTCCAGCATATAACTCTTCAATAGCTTCTAAAGGAAACCGATTAGAAACTGCAATAGAAACCGTAATTTGTTTTGCCATTCCGTTCATTGCATACACATCAGATAAATTGACCATAACAGCCTTGTAGCCTAAATGTTTTAAAGGCACGTAGCTCAAATCAAAATGAACACCTTCAATCAATAAATCGGTTGTAAGTAATATTTCATTTTTATAATGAAGCACTGCTGCATCATCACCAACACCTTTTATAGTGCTTTTATGTTGTATTTTAATGGAATTAGTTAAATGTTCAATTAAACCAAATTCTCCTAATTTAGCTAAATCTGTGCGTGAGTTTTCTTTATTTTCTAACATGATGCAAAGATATATAAAGTCTTTAGATTTTATGGTTTTCTTATGAAAGTAAAATCATTAACGAATGAGTATTTTATATACTCCTAATAACAACCCAAAACTAATAGATATCACTGCAACAAAGCCAATAAAGTATAACAACAGAATTAAAAATTTCACTAAAGTGTCTATAAAAGATAGCTGATAAACTCGTTTATACACATAAAAAAAGTAAATATAACTAAAAGGTGATAAAATATTTGTTGCAACAATGATGTTTACTTTTAACAAAATCATTATCGTTAATAAAATAGTTGAAATAATAAACAATTCTGCTTCAACATAACTAATAATAATGATGTGTTCTACAAAATTATTCCTTTTAAAAACTTTTTTAAGAATAAAAGCGTAAAACGGAATTAAAATCAGTTGGATTAAATTAAAGTATTTAAAAATAATTGAAGTGATTTTTTGCATTCGTTCAATATAATCTTTATCAAGTTTGATGTTTTCATTATTAAAATTAGACCATTTAGAAAAAGTTTCTAAATATAGATGACCAAAAACATTCAAATAAATTCCATAAATAGAAAGTGCAATTAACAAAAAAGTAAAAGGTTTTAAATAACGTTTTCTTGTTCCGTTAATATAGGTATTTATGACTTTTTCTGGCTGAGTGATTAAATGTTTAAACGTTTTTAAAATGGTATTATCCCACGAAATAAACGTAGCGGTAAATTCTTGAAAAACCATTTTTAAATTCAGTCTTTCTTTTATGACCTTTGCTCCACATTTTGAACAAAATTGATCTTCTTCAGTTAAATTAGTGTAACAATTTTTACATTTCATTTCTCAAAGGTAATGAA
>CAZYKN010000078.1:0-8148 GCA_964648135.1 uncultured Flavobacteriaceae bacterium | reverse complement strand
CTCCTTGAGTGAAAGGGATTGACGCATAAATACAATAATTTATGATAAAAATGCGTTATATTCATCGTAATCTCAAAGAATTGTATATATTTGAAATTATTTAGAAAATTCATCCATTAAAAAATAAATATTATGAGTAAAAAAGCAATTGTATTAGGCGTATTAATGTTAGCTGTTTTAAGTTTAAGTTCATGTAGATCTAAAAAAAATAGCTGTACTAAAGTAGATACACAAGAGCAAATCCAAAATCAGGATTTAGCTTGTGATACTCCTGCAAATTATGTAGAAGTTCGCAATAACTAATATCTTAAATCCGCAAAAGTATTTCTACTACAAAGCCTAACTGCACGCCATTATTGGCGATGCTCAAAAAAACTTACTCACCATATCTAGTGATATGTCTGCGTTACTTTTTCCTGCGCTACACCAATACTAGCATACATTTAGACTTTTCGTTACGAAAACCCTTGCGGATTTAAGGTAATATCAAATTTATTATGAATTAACAATTACTTAACATGACTTAAGTATTCTTGGCACGTATATTGAAATATACAAATCAGTTAAGAAGAATTCATAAACCTTGTTAACATTTTTCATAAATAAAATTTGAGTTAATATTACATCCAATCTTTTAGGTTGGATGTTTTTTTGTGGAATATAACTCGTTTATTTTGATGTTGAATTGGGTATTGATACATTTTAAAATTTTTATCTTCGCAGGAATGACAAGCAAGCCAACTTTAATACAAAAAAGTATGAGTTTACCCTAAAACGAAATAGAACCACTTTTTTATTTATAAAAATTTTGTCTATATTATTTTTTAATAATCTTTTTAATACCAAAATCATCATTAATATCTGTAACTTTTACAAAGTAAATTCCTTGTGATAGATTGGAAATGTCTATTTTAGTTTTGGCAGTTGTTTTTATTAATTGACCTAATTTACTATAAATTTCTATTTTAATAATTTCTGTTTTTGATTTTACATTTAAACTATTTTCTGATGGTGTTGGATAAACAGAAAAGCTTAATAAGGTGTTTTGGTTTATAGATAAATGATTGCCCAAATTTTCGTACCAAGCAATTTTATCATCACCATAAGAAGCGGAAAGCACATCCATATCACCATCACCATCTATATCACTTGCAAAAACAGAAGCTGCATCGATTACGTTTGTTGTAATAATTTGTTGTGTACCAAAAGTACCATTGCCATCGGTATTTTCGTACCAAGCAATTTTGTCATCACCAGCAGAAAGCACATCCATATCTCCATCACTATCTATATCGGTTGCAAATACAGAAAGAGCATAGTCTGCATTTGTAGTTATAATTTGCTGTGCACCAAAAGTGCCATTACCATCTGTATTTTCGTACCATGCAATTTTATTATCAAAAGCAGAAGCAGAAAGTATATCCATATCACCATCTCCATCCATATCACTTGCAAATACAGAATACGCATAATCTAAACTAGTTGTAATAATTTGTTGCGTACCAAAAGTACCAGTGCCATCGGTATTTTCATACCACGCAATTTTATTGTCATCAGAAGAAGCTGAAATCACATCCATATCACCATCACCATCTATATCGGTTGCAAATACATCTTCAGGATATGCTGCTATTGTTGTAATAATTTGTTGAGAACCAAAAGTACCACTACCATCATTTTCATACCAAGAAATTGTATAATCGTATGGAGAAGCTGAAATTACATCTATATCACCATCTCCATCGATGTCGGTTGCATAAACGGTATTAGCATCAGCTATATTTGTTGCAATAGTTTGCTGTGCACCAAAAATACCATTACCATTGGTGTTTTCACACCAAGCAATTTTATTATCATCAGCTAAAGCAAAAAGAACATCCATATCACCATCGCCATCCATATCGGTTGCAACAACAGAATTTGTTCCACTTACACCTATTGTAATAATTTGTGGTGTACTGAAAGTACCATTACCGTTGATGTTTTTGTACCATGCAATTTTATTATAAGAGGAAAAAAGTACATCTTTATTCCCATCACCATCTATATCACTTGCTAATACAGAATTTGGACTAGCAGGGCTTGTCGTGATAATTTGTTGTGTTCCAAAAGTACCGTTGCCATTGATGTTTCTGTACCAAGCAATTTTATCATCACCATAAGAAGCGGAAAGCACATCCATATCACCATCACCATCTATATCACTTGCAAAAACAGAAGCTGCACCGATTGCGTTTGTTGTAATAATTTGTTGCGTACCAAATATACCATTGCTATCGGTGTTTTCATACCACGCAATTTTATTATCATATCCATCAGAATTAGAGGCAGAAAGCACATCCATATCGCCATCACCATCTATATCAGTTGCAATTACAGAATGAGCAAATTGTAAACTAGTTGTAATAATTTGTTGTGTGCCAAAAGTTCCAGTGCCATCGGTATTTTCATACCAAGCAATTTTATTATAAGAAGAAGAAATTACATCCATATCACCATCGCCATCTATATCGCTTGCTAAAACATATTGAGGTTCAGATATCGTTGCAATAATTTGTAGTGTGCCAAAAGTACCATTACCGTTGTTTTTGTACCACGCAATATTATTATCAAAAGAGGAAAGCACATCCATATTTCCATCACCATCCATATCGCTTGCAAAAACTGCATTAACACCAACTGCATTTGTTGTGATGATTTGTTGAGTACCGAAAGTGCCATTACCGTTGTTTTCGTACCAAGCAATTTTATTATTATCAAAACTGGAAAGCACATCTATATCTCCATCACCATCCATATCGGTTGCAACTATGGAATTTACTCCACTTGCACTAGTTGCAATAATTTGTTGTGTGCCAAAAGTACCATTGCCATCCGTGTTTTCGTACCAAGCAATTTTATTATCATATTTAGAAGCGGAAAGCACATCCATATCGCCATCACCGTCTATATCAATTGCAAATACAGAGAAAGCACCAGCTGCATTTGTTGTAATAATTTGTTGAGTTCCAAAAGTACCATTGCCATCCGTGTTTTCGTACCAAGCAATTTTATTATCATATTTAGAAGCGGAAAGCATATCCATATCACCATCGCCATCTATATCAGCTGCAAATACAGAACGAGCACCATTAGCTTCAGAATTATCTATGATATCTTGATTGCCAAAAGTGGTTTGTGCATTAATGCTTAGGCTTGTTAGTAGTATGAGGGTAAGTAATGTTTTTTTCATTTTGTGTTATTTTGTTAATTTCTTTGTAAAGTCGTTTTTTAGGTACTTTGTAATGCAAATGTAAGAATTTTAATACTTTAAAGATATTATTGTAAACTGATTGATTTTGTGTTTTATTTTAAAACACTTAAATAATTTATAGCGTATTTTAATGTTGAATTGGTATTATTATATCTCTTGCTATGTGATGATAAATATACAGTTCATTTCAAAATATAATTAATCCTAAAAACCAACCGCTTTATCATCACCTCTTGGATCTGCGCCACCTTCTAGGTCTCCATTTGGAAGTACCAGAATAGCATCTACTTTACCAATTACAGGAGCATTGCTTTGGTCTATTTTATAACCTAATTTTTCTAATTTAGGAAAGATACTTTTATCAAAACTAGGTTCAAATTTAATATTATCTGGCAACCATTGATGGTGAAAACGTGGTTTTGCAACCGATTCTTGCATAGACATATCAAATTCTATTACATTTAGAATATTTTGCATTACAGAAGTGATGATAGTAGATCCTCCTGGAGAACCAAGAACCATTTTTAGTTTTCCGTTTTCTGTTACAATGGTTGGGCTCATAGAACTTAACATCCTTTTTTCTGGTGCAACTGAATTTGCTTCTGCTCCAACCAAACCGTAAGAATTGGCAACTCCTGGTTTGATGCTAAAATCATCCATTTCATTATTTAGGAAAAATCCGCCTTCTTTTACATATACTTTAGAGCCGTAAGCGGAATTTAAAGTGGTTGTTACTGCAATAGCATTTCCTTCTGAATCTACAATAGAGTAGTGTGTTGTTTCATTACTTTCCCAACCATTTAATTTTCCGTGAGAAATTTCTGTTGATGTATTGGCTTTATCCCATGAAAAAGTTTTCATTCTTTCCTTTAAGTATTCAGGAGATATTAAGCTGTCAATGGCAATGTGTACAAAGTCTGCATCGCCTAAAAAATGAGCTCTATCTGCATAAGCTCTACGCTCTGCCTCAGTAATTAATTGTACGTATTTTGCTGAATTGTGTCCGTATTGTTTTATGTGGTAAGGCTCAATACTCTTTAAAATTTGAGCCATACAAATTCCGCCACTGCTTGGTGGCGACATAGAATAGATGGTTGCATTTTTATACGTAAATTTTATGGGTTTTCTCCATTTTGCTTCATATTTTTCTAGGTCTTTTTTGGTTAGCACTCCTCCTAAATCTTGAATATAGCTCACTAGAAGATCGGCAGTTTTTCCTTTGTAAAATTCATCACGACCATGATCTCTAATGCGTTCTAAGGTTTCGGCTAATTTTGGATATTTAATGGTATCACCTTGTTTCCATTCTTTATCTAAAAATATTTTTCTATGGTTGGCTTTTTCAAAATTCTTACCATATTTTTTCAATGAATACGCTTGTTTTTTGGTTACAATCACTCCTTTTTTTGCTAAGTTGATTGCAGGTTGAATCAATTCCGAAAAGGGTAATGAGCCAAATTTCTGATGAACTTTAAACAATCCTGCAATAGTGCCTGGAACTCCAACGGCATTTGCGCCAAGCGTACTTTTTTTAGGAATTACATTGCCATCTTTATCTAAATAAAAATCGTGATGTGTTGCCAAAGGTGCTTTTTCACGATAATCTAAAGCGCCAACTTGTCCGTCTTTTGTTCTATATACCATAAAACCTCCACCACCAATATTTCCTGCGAAAGGGTAGGAGACAGCTAATGCCAAATCTGTTGCAATCATGGCATCAAAGGCATTTCCTCCTTTTTTTAGAATGGCAATTCCAATAGTTGAGGCTTCTTCACGAGCACAAACTACCATGGCATTTTTAGTAATCACTCCTTTTGCAGGTGTTTTTAAAACTGTTTTTTTGGAAGTTTTTTGTCTGCATTGTGTAAATAGCACAAGACTTATTAATAGTAAAAGGATTTTTTTCATGGGTTTAGTTTTTGAATGGTTAGATTAGAAAATGAAATTAAGTCTTTAAAAAAAGTGGTAAAATCATTTTCAAATTCGCTATAATGTAATTTTAGATCTTCTGTGGCTTGATCCATTTTAGATTTTAGTTTGGTGCGTTTATTCATTCCTATTAGGGAGCGTTCAATTCCGTTAAGGTTAGCGTAATTACTCAGCCATTTTTGCTCTTTAATATAAGGCAATATTTGTATGACTTTTTTTGGAAGTATATTGATGTGGTTGTTCATTAACTGAATAAAATATGCTTCGGTTTCAACTAACGAAATATTGGAATAATCTTTCCAGTTTTTAGCTAAAAAATGATCATAAAAAATATCGATAATAATTCCGTCATAATGACCATAACGCTCATGTAACCTGCGTTTACTTATCCTTACAATAGGATGTTTATCTGTGAAACTGTCAATTTGCCGATGTAAAAGAATTCCGTTTTGAATAGAATTTGGAAGGTGTTTGTACTTGTTTCCTCTAATAAAATCTGCAATAAAATTACCTATAATCAATGAATCATTGTTATGGGAAAGATAGATATGTGCAAGATAATTCACTTATATAATGATTTGAAAAAGTAAAGAAACAAAAAAATCCGTAGAAAGCCTACGGATTTTAATATTTATGGATAGTTAATGTGTATCTATTCAGCTATTAATTTCTCTCAAAGGTTACAAAATAAAAAATAAAACTCTCGCAAAGGTGCAAATACGCTAAGTTGAATGTAATACCAATTCAACATCAAAATACGCTATAAATTATTTATCTTTTCCCGTTTTACTGCACTTAAAATTTAAACCATAGCCATTGCTATGCTTGAAATTTGAAGATTGTAAAACAAAAAAATATTTCAAATTTATTTAGCGCATTTTGAAATAGGATTGGTATAATTTTGATTTAGAGGATATTATCATTCTATCATAGTTTATTTTTAAATATTTAGGTATTAACTAATTTTTTATATTTTTCCACTCACAACTTGGCGTCTTTGCGCCTTTGCGAGAAAAAGAAGATGAGTTAGTTACGTTAATGTTAATTATTAAGCATAACAGGCATTACCAACATTAAAATTTCTTCACCATCTTCTAAACCGTCTAGTGGTTTTAGAATTCCTGCTCTATTTGGTAAAGACATGTGTATTTGCACATCGTTTGAGTTTAAATTATTCAACATTTCTAGTAAAAAACGAGAGTTAAAACCAATTTGCATGTCATCACCTTGGTAAGAACAAGTTAATCTTTCGTCTGCTTTATTAGAAAAGTCAATATCTTCAGCAGAAATATTTAATTCTGTTCCTGCCATTTTTAAACGGATTTGGTGTGTTGTTTTGCTTGAAAAAATAGACACACGTCTTACAGAGTTGGCAAAAGAACTTCTGTCAAGGGTTAAAATATTTGGATTTTCTTTAGGAATAACTGCATCGTAGTTTGGATATTTTCCGTCAATTAAACGGCAAACCATTACACTTTTATCAAAAGTAAATTTTGCATTTGCTTCATTGTATTCAATAAGTACTTCATCTTCAGAACCAGCTAAAATATTTTTTAATATGGTTAATGGTTTTTTGGGCATAATGAACTCAGAAGCTTCATCTGCTTTTAAATCTGTTCTTGTATATTTTACCAATTTATGTGCATCTGTAGCAACAAAGGTAAGCTCATCTGTAGAAAACTGAAAGAAAACACCACTCATTACAGGTCTTAAATCATCATTTCCAGAAGCAAAAAGAGTCTTAGAAATAGCAGTTGATAACACATCTCCTGCAATTTTAGTAGTGCTTGGCGCTTCTAATTCTATAGCTTTAGGGAATTCTTCTCCACTTAGATATGCTAAAGAGTATTTACCACTTTGCGAACTAATTTCTATTGTACTACCTTCTTCTGTTTTAAAAGTTAAAGGCTGTTCTGGAAAGGTCTTTAAAATGTCTAAAAGTAAACGTGCAGGCACAGCAATATCTTCGGTATCATCAGATTCTACTTCTAGGTTAGAAGACATGGTAGTTTCTAAATCTGATGCGGAAACTTTTAAGTTATTTGGACTTAATTCAAATAAAAAATTATCTAAAATAGGTAAAGTGTTATTTGAATTAATAACACTTCCTAAAGTTTGTAAATTTTTCAGTAATTGCGAACTTGAGACTATAAATTTCATTTGTTTATTTTAATTATTTATTTTGAAAACATACAAAAAATAACAAAGATGTATGGTGATTCGTTTTTTTAATAAATACAAAGATATTAAATATATTATTAATAGTTGTTTTTTTATTAAAAATATAGAGCAAACTCGTAACTATTCACTTTGTTTCTCTCGCAAAGGCGCAAAGACGCTAAGTTTTGAGTGAAAAAGCATGAAAAAATGAGTCTGTGTTGTTTGTAGTTGGTATTAGCTACATACTGTCCAAAATTTCTTTTTTCTTAGCTGTAAACTCATCCTCACTAATTAACTCCATATCAAACAGCTCTTTGAGTTTTTTGAGTTTGTTCATTGGTGTTTCTGTTTGCTGTGGTGCTTGTTGTTGCTGTTGCTGATTTTGTTGGTTCATCATAGTGCCAGTTTGCATTCCTGCGTTCATTCCCATAAGTATTCCTGCGCCACCTCCTTGGTTGTTTGCAGCATCTCGCATTGCTTGTAGTTGTTGATGTTCGGTGTAGTTTATTCCTGCTATTTTTGCAGCTAATACTTCTGCTTGTACGTCTGATATTTTGGCAATTCGGTTAAGGGTTTCTTTGTCGAATTGTGTTCCTTCTATGCGGTAATCTAATACTTTGAAACCTAAATCTGTGAATATATCTTCGGTTTTTGAACGTACTTCTACGGCAATATTGTTTAGGTTACTGTCTATATCTACATACGAAAATTTGGCGTTGGCTAAGTAATCGGTTATGTTTTGTGTGATACGAGATAAGAATATTTCTTTTAATTCTGCGTGACCAAAATATGCTTTTCCTGCAACT
>CAZYKN010000077.1:0-8190 GCA_964648135.1 uncultured Flavobacteriaceae bacterium | reverse complement strand
TACATCATACAAACACTATTATTCCAAACACTATTTTTAGCGATTTACGATTTGTTCTTAAAAAAAGAAACCTTTTTTCAATGGAATAGAGCTTATTTAATGTTGAGTTCTATTTTAGCGTATATTATTCCGTTTATAAAAATAGAAAGTGCTACAAATTATGTGCAGCAAAATATTGGACAATTACCAGAAGTAGTTTTAAATCCAGAAATGATTTTCTTAAATGAAGTAAATTTAAGTACAAAAAACACCTCTCTTTTTACATTAGAAAACTTTTATTTTTTAGGAATTGGAATTGCGACCATCTTATTTATGTATAAAATTGGATTGTTATTTCTTAAAATTTACAAGAACACCATGATTAAAAAACAAAGCTATAATTTGGTGATTTTACCAAAACAGCAAACAGCTTTTTCCTTTTTTAAATACTTGTTTTTAGGAAAAAAACTATACGAAAACGAGCATAAACATATTATAAAGCACGAACTAATTCACATTAAACAAAAACACAGCATCGATTTAATTTATTTTGAATTACAAAAAATTGTGTTTTGGTTTAATCCGTTTTCATACCTGTTTCAACAGAGAATTTCAGCATTACACGAATATATTGCCGATGAAAAAACCTTAAAAACCGAAAGCAAGCAATCCTTTTTTGAAAATTTATTGACACAAACTTTTCAAGTAGAAAAATTTGCTTTTGTAAATCAGTTTTATAAAAAATCATTAATTAAAAAACGCATTGCTATGATAACAAAAAACAAATCAAAAGAAATTTTAAAATTGAAGTATTTATTAATTATCCCTTTAATGTTTGTAATGGTTGGATTTACTTCTTTAATGAAATCAACTAAGCAAACTGCTACAACTACTGTTCAAAATTCAGAAGTAAAATTGACTTCGCAAAAAACAAAATCAGCATTTATAAAAAATGATGTAAAGCAAGTTTTAGATACCATTACACCTACAAAGTCAAATTCTATTTTAAAGGAAGAAGAGATTATTGAAGATGTACCATTCTCTACAATTGATGAAGTGCCTGTTTATCCAGGTTGTGAAACAGCAAATAATAAAAAGAAATGTATGTCAGATAAAATTTCGGAATATGTAGTAAAAGAATTTAATGTGGACATTGCTCAAAATTTAGGGTTAAAAGCTGGTAAAAAAAGAATTACAACACAATTTAAAATTGATAATCACGGTAATGTAAGTAACATTCGAGTACGAGCTCCTCATCCAAAATTACAAGAAGAAGTTATTAGAGTAATTAAAGGTTTACCTAAAATGAAGCCAGGAAAAAAAAGAGGTAAAGCGGTAAATGTGCGTTATAATTTGCCAATTGTTTTTAAAGTAGAAGATGATGTAGATGCACCTCCAATTCCTCCAAAAGTACCACAACCAATACGCTTTTCAAAAGAATTTGATGATGTAATTTCAGAAGATGTGCCTTTCTCTGTAATTGATGAAGTGCCTGTTTATCCAGGTTGTGAAACAGCAAATAATAAAAAGAAATGTATGTCTGATAAAATTACTAAATATGTGGCAAAAGAATTTAATGTGGATACGGCTCAAAATTTAGGGTTAAGCGTTGGTAAAAAACGTATATCAGTACAATTTAAAATTGATAATCACGGTAATGTGAGTGATGTAAGAGCAAGAGCACCACATCCAAAATTACAAGAAGAAGCTATAAGAGTGCTGAAAGGATTGCCAAAAATGAAACCTGGCAAGCAAAACGGTAGAGCAGTAAATGTACGCTATAATTTACCGATTGTTTTTAAAGTAGAAGGAGATGAGCAACTTTCTAAAAAACCTATTGATGCAAACAGATTAATAACTGTATTAGACCATACGGAAAAAACGTTTCCTGTCTATCCTACTTGTGAAAACGTGACAGATCCAAAAAAGTGTTCTGCAACAAAATTGGTTAAATTTATTAATCAAAATTTTAATAAAGAAAAAGTAAGAAACTTAGGTCTTAAGTCTGGTTGGAAAAGAATTCAAGTTTCATTTTTTGTAAAAGATAACGGAAAGGTAGAAGTTACGAAAATTAATTCACCTCATAAAAAAATAGATGAGGAAGTGATGCGTGTTTTTAATTCAATTCCTAAAATGAAACCTGCACTAAAGGATAATAAACCTGCTAATTCTAAATTAATGATTATTCCAATAGTCTTTAATCTTGATTAAAAATATAAAAATAGATGATTTTGTTAAAAAACAAAATATTCAAACTCACACCGTGACTCAAAGTCACGGTGTGAGTAAACCAAAACCAAAAAATCAAAATATAAATTAAAACCCAAAACACCATGAAAACACAAATCAAAAACACCACGTTCGCAATTATTTTATTTACAATTATTTTATTCAGTTTTAACTCTTGTGATAAAGAGCAAAGCGTTAAAGCAGTTGAAGAAATTGAGGCAGTTCAAAAAGTAGATTTTTCACAAATAGAGCAAGTTCCTGTTTATCCAGGTTGTGAAGAAGCCAAAGACCAAAAACAGTGTATGTCTAATAAAATTACACAACTTATTGCTAAAAGTTTTAATGTAGATTTAGCGCAAAATTTAGATTTAAAAACAGGTAAGCATCGAATTATCACTCAATTTATGATTAATAATAAAGGAAAAGTAAGTGATATTAAAGTAAAAGCTCCACATCCAAAATTAGAGGAAGAAACACGTAGAATCATTAATCTAATTCCTAAAATGAAACCAGGAATGCAAGATGGTAAAGCGGTGAAAGTACGTTATAATTTACCAATTATTTTTAAAGTAGAAGATTAATCAACTAACCAAACTTAACTCTTGAAGGATTGTAACCCTTCAAGAGTTTTATTCAAAGCCACGATGTGAGTAAATACCATTTATCTAACCATCAATTTATAAAAAATAATGAAAAAAATAGTGTTCCTTTTTTTAGTTATTCAATTATCGGTTCAGGCACAAATGCAACAAGTAGATAGTTTGTTGCAACGAGGAGATTATCCAATTGCTTTAAAATTATTAAGTGCAAATATTGCCACTTTTGAGATAGAAAACAAAAAAGGCTTGATTTATCAACAAATTGGGAATTACCGTTTGGCAATTAAATATTTTAACAAAGCTTTGGTACTAAAAACGGATATTAAAACAAAAGAAAATCTGGGAAAGTGCTATCAAAAAACCAATCAAGTAACCAAAGCTTTTACTCTTTTTGAAGACGTATTAAAAGAACAGCCACAAAACATATTATTAAAATACCATGTAGCCAAATTGTACAAGTCCAAATTGCAGTTTAATAAAGCGAAAACCTTGTTTCAAGAGATGATTAAAACAGATGCTACCAATCCTAATTATTACTATTATTTGGGAAGTACTTATCTCAGTTTAAAACAAAAAGACAGTGCTAAAATTCAGTTTTTTAAAGCAGTTGAATTGGATAGTACACATTTTAAAAGTCTGTATAATTTAGCGAAGCAAACTCGCAAAAAAGATAAGTATAAAAAGTATAGAAAGCGTTTAAAAGGAAAATTTAAAGCAGTAAATAATGATACTTCTTACTATTATTTAAACAAAGGCTTAAAATATTATCCTAAAAGTATTGCTTTAAATCAATTAGCAGCAAAATATTATTTTTATGATGAAAATTACTTAAAAGCCATCCATCATTTTTTAGCCTTACCTAAGTTAGATGCAGAGCGTAAACTCAATTTGGCTATTTGCTATTATCAGTTAAAAAACTACGAAAAAGCAATGGATTATTTGTATGATTTGATCGATAATAAAAGAGCTAATGGAAAAACATTTTTCTATTTATCATTAATTTATAAAGCCAAAAAGAATTATGAATTAGCTCAAAAATATATGGAATTTGCTATTGATGTGGAGCAACCACAATTAACAGCATATTATTTTCAGTTAGGAATGATTTTTCAAGCAGACAAGCAATTAGAAAAGGCAATAACAAACTTTAAATTGGCTTTAGAAGATGATTTATATAACAGCAAAGCTCAATATCAATTAGCTTTAACTTGCGATAGCTTTTATAAGGATAAAACCATTGCATTGAAACATTATAATACTTATTTAAAACGGTTTTCTTATATAGATAAGCAAACTACTGCGTTTGTAAAGCAACGTATTGTTGAGTTGAAAGAGATGAAAAAAAACTAAAATATTACATTGGTATTACGGTATTATTACAGATTTGGAAATAGCATAGAAATTGTATTCATTGATAAAAACATTTTTCCACTATGTGGAAGCAAAATAAAATCGTATTTTTTATAAAAAGAGATAGCTTCATCATCAATTGGATCAACAATAACAGCAACAGAACCTATTACTTTTTTTGAAACTTTATAACTCTCTTTTAAGGCGTCTATTAATAAGTATTCTCCTTGTCCTTGACCAAAGATGGATTTATCTATTGCTAATCTGCCTAATAACGTAACTGGTATATTGGAATATGAATTTGGAAATTTTCTAGAAAATTCTTTTGGAATGTCAATTTGAGGAATGCTATTATTAGACAAAGTGTAATATCCTTTAACATTATTTATTTTGTCTATTAAAACAAAACAAACCGAAAGTTTCTTTTTCATGTCTTGTTTAGCCTGTCGCTTGATATAATTATTAAGCAACTCTTTTCCACAATCAAATGCTTGTAGATGATGAGAATTTTTTAATAAGCTTAATTTATAATTCATTTAGTAGAAGAATCTAAATACTTTTTTGCTGCTTGTTTTAATTTTTTACTTGGTTTGGCATTAGAAAGAATGGCATTAAAAAATAGTTCTTTATCTTTTTGAGAAGCTAATATTTGCTCTTTATCACTAATAATTTTTTTTGCTTGTGCTCTAATTGCAGAAAGTACAAAGCTAGAAAGAGTTTTGTAACCACTTAATACAGAAGCTCTTTCAAAGAGTAATCTCTCCTCTAAAGAAAGACGTAATTCAAACCTAGATTGTTTTATTTTTGCAGTTTTCATAATAATACATTTTGTATCCAAAATACAAATATACGTAATTATTACGTACAAATACCACTTCGTTAATTTTTAAATAATTTTTTAACACCAACTTCACCAGAAATAGCGGTTACTTTACAGAGATAAAATCCTTTGGATAAGGTAGAAATAGTGATACTTTTCTGCTTACTATTTTTTAGAACTAATTGTCCAATAGTTGAATAAATTTCAATAGTTTTAATTTCAAAAGGAGATTTAATTTTTAGCACATCGCTTGTTGGAGTAGGATAGAGGTTGAAATTCAGTACGTTTTCATCAGCTATAGCCAAAGCATTTACAAATTTTGTATTGGCAATATTGGTTGGCATTGCTTCATTCAAATCAAAAAAGATGTCTGCTTGATTTGGTATCAGCTCATCAACTTGCACAGTGTTAATTGGTTTGATTTTGTAGGCTATAAATCCGTGAGAGTTTTCTTCATCAGTATCAGCATCAGCTAGTTGAATGTTTTCAAAAATAAATTCTACTTCATTACCATTGCTAATGGCAACTCTACAAGGATGGCTGGTAGTTTGTAATTCCATTGTTGACCAATCCAATTGATCATCTAATATATTTTTTACTACAACATTATTGGCAATTGCAGAACCTGTATTTTGAAAACGGAGCGCATAATGTAAAAATTTATCTTTTTGTGAAAATGAAATCTGACTTCCTTCTAAAATATGAATATCATTAGGATCGTAAGAATCAACTACTGTTTGTTGATATGAGTAAGTGTTGTTATTTGGAGTGTAATCGTTTGAAATAGGATTGATATTTGCAGTAAAATCAAGTATATCATCCAAGAGCACAATTGGTGGTGAAAAAACCATAAAACTTACAGTTATTGTACGAGTTTCATAAGGTAATAAGTTGCTATAATCAAAAATTAATGAATTTGTATTTGATGAGGAAATAGCAGGATTTGCATTTTGAAAATTCAGTTTTGAATCGTCAAAAGTTAGCTGAATATTTCCGTTGAGCGTTGTATTTCCGTTATTAGTGTAAATAAGTTGATATTTAGCCAACATTCCAGGTCTTGCATTGTTAAGTGGTAAAATGCTCACTTCAACATCATTTTGATTTTGGTTTGGAATTAAACAAAAATCTGCGGTAAATATTTGGTTGAAATCGGTGAAATTATGGGTATAACTATTTGGAGATAAACTGTTGTATGAAGGTAAGTTTGCGCTTAAATTTGTTGTAAAATTCCCTTGATTGGTGTACATTTTATACTGTCCGTTTTCTTGAGTAAAGGTTGCAAATTGTGCTGTTCCATTTGTGGTAATCACCATTTTATTTGGTGCTACAAAATCGGCATTATCGCAACCATTATTATTGGCGTCTAAATGAATTGTACCATTAATTTCATTAGTTTGCGCTGGTGATAAACTGCAATATTCTGTAAATACTGCATTCGTTGTTTGAGAATTGATAAAATTGGTTAAATCGGAATTTAATTCATCTACACAAACGCTTACATTATTTTGAACATTGCTAAAATTTGAAAAACTTCCAAATACAAAATTGTTATTATTTCCATTTTTTAAATTGATGTATGATAAATTGGTATTGTCTTGACATTTTAGCTGATTTAGGAAAGCATTTGAACTCAAATCTAATACTAACAATAAATTATCATTACACGATAAATTTATCAGATTGAAATTTTGTGAGCAATCTAAACTAGTTAAATTATTTGATTCGCAAAACAGATAACGCAATTCTATATTGTTGCTGAGGTTTAAATTTGAAATGGAATTTCCCTTGCAATTTAGCGTGATTAAGTTGCTTAACGTATTTGTATTAATTGATGAAATAGCGTTATTTCCACAATTAAAATTGGATAAATTTACGTTAGTAACAACATTAATAGTTGAAATTGAATTCTGACTACAATCTAAATTTGATAATGAAATATTACTATCTACATTAAGCGTTGATAAGTTGTTTTGATTGCAATATAATTTTTCTAATTGCGTATTTGAACTAACATCAATACTGTTAAGATTGTTGTTTGTAATAAAAAATTCCTTTAAATTTATATTGTTAGAAAGGTTGATATTGCTTAGATTGTTATCTGAAATATGTAAGATTTCAATTTGTGTAAGATTACTGATATCGATTGTTGAAATGGTGTTCGCTGAAAAATCTAAATACAGTAAATTACTAAATTCATTTATTCCTTGGGTTGATGAAATTAACCTGTCATTTAAATATAGATAAGCTACATTTTGGGCTTCAGTTACTTGAATTTCACCATCGTTATTGGTGTCAATAGTCATCCAATTGTAATTGGTATCTCTTGCTATTTGGTAGGAGCTACTTGCTGAAACCAATTCGTTTTTTAATTGAATATCAGGAATAGAAATAATTTGAGCATACCCAAAATTTATTCCGATAAGGCAACAAAAGAAAAATAATTTTTTCATCTGAATGTTTTTTGTGTTAAAATATTTCATAATGAGTTTTTTAACCTTGTAAATATATGAAAAAATTATTTAATGTTTATTGATTTTAAGGATTCGTATGGATTTAATTAGTGTGTGTATTCAAAAAATGTATATTTGTAAGGTAAAATGGATTTATTTATGGCTAGATTTTTAGTTTTTTTATCGTTTTTGTTGGTATTTGTATCTTGTAAAAAATCAAATGAACCAACTTATTTATCCAAAGCCAAAGATTTTCAATATAAAATGAATATTGAATTTTCAGATCAACAGACTTCGCCTTTAACCAAAGAGGATTTTGTTACATTTTCTCATTTAGATTTTTTTCCAATACAAGAGAAATACAGGGTAAAGGCTCATTTCACAAAATTAGAAAATCAGCAACCTTTTGAAATGCTTACTACAACAAGTAGATTAGCGAAATATATAAAATATGGTATAGCAGATTTTACTCTAGACAACAAAAAATTAAAATTAACTATTTATCAGAGTGTTGATGATAAAAAATATCTTTTTTTACCTTATTTTGATAAAACGAGTGGTAAGGAAAGTTATTCAGGTGGAAAATATATAGAGCTTGAACAACCAAAAAACGATACCATTATCATTGATTTTAATCAAGCTTATAATCCGTATTGTGCTTATAACCATAAATACTCTTGTCCTATTCCTCCAGACGAAAACAGGTTAGATGTTGCTGTTATCGCTGGAGTGAAGGCGTATGTTCACCGTTCTTCTAGGTAAT